>JAIXSF010000436.1 GCA_027484835.1 Rhizobiaceae bacterium
ATTATGGTCCCGCAACTGGGACTATTTGACACTTCTGTGCGGTGATTTGAAGGGGTTACGGCGATGAATGAAGGCATAACTGCCAAAACCTTAGTCCTGATCCCGGCCCGCATGGCATCCACCCGACTTCCGGGCAAGCCGCTGGCCGATATCGCCGGCCTTCCGATGATCGTGCAGGTCGCAAAACGGGCTCAAGAGGCGAATGTGGGCCGAATCATCGTGGCCGTCGATGACATCAAGGTCTTCGACGCGGTCGAGGCGGCGGGCTTCGAGGTGGTCATGACGCGGACCGACCACCAGTCCGGATCCGACCGGATCTTCGAGGCCCTGACAAAGGTCGATCCCGATGGACAGGCCGAGATCGTCATCAACGTGCAGGGCGACCTGCCGACGATCGATCCGCAGACCATTCGCGCCGCCCTGCGGCCGCTCGAAGACGCCTCTGTCGATATCGCAACGCTCACCGTCGAAATCGAAGACGAGCAGGAAAAGACCAATCCGAACGTGGTGAAGGTCGTCGGCTCGCCGCTTTCGGCCGACAGGCTTCGGGCTCTCTACTTTACCCGTGCGACAGCACCCCATGGGGCCGGGCCGCTCTATCACCATATCGGGCTCTACGCCTATCGCCGCCACGCGCTCGAGCGCTTCGTTTCGCTTTCGCCGTCGACGCTCGAGAAGCGCGAATCGCTCGAACAGCTTCGCGCGCTTGAAGCCGGCATGCGCATCGATGTCGAGGTGGTGAAGACCGTGCCGCTCGGCGTCGACACTCCCGCTGATCTCGAAAAGGCGCGCCGCATTCTTTCCGCATCCCCCAACGCAGGACACTGATCCCTTGGCTCCCACGAACAAGATTTCCTTCCAGGGCGACTATGGCGCCAATTCCGACATGGCCTGCCGGGATATGTTCCCGGATATGGAGCCCCTGCCCTGCCCGACCTTCGAGGATGCCTTCGTGGCGCTGGAAACGGGCGAAGTGGATCTCGCGATGATCCCGATCGAGAACACGCTCGCAGGTCGTGTCGCCGACATCCACTATCTGCTGCCGCTCTCGCGCCTGCATATCGTCGGCGAGTATTTCATGCCGATCCGCTTCCAGCTGATGGTGCTGCCGGGCGTGAAGCTCGACGAGATCCGCACCGTGCACAGCCATATCCATGCGCTTGGGCAGTGCCGCAAGATCATCCGCAGCCATGGCTGGAAGGCGGTCGTCGCCGGCGATACGGCAGGGGCTGCCAAGCTGGTTTCCGAGAAGGGTGACCGTACGATGGCGGCCCTCGCTCCGCGGCTCGCGGCCTCGCTCTACGGTCTCGATATCCTGGCCGAAAATGTCGAGGATTCGGAAAACAACGTGACCCGCTTCGTGGTGCTCTCGCGCGACGAGGACGACCAGAAGCGCACAGCTGCCCACGAGCAGTTCATCACCACTTTCGTGTTCAACGTCCGCAACCTTCCGGCTGCCCTCTACAAGGCGATGGGCGGGTTTGCGACGAACGGCGTGAACATGACCAAGCTGGAAAGCTACCAGATCGGCGGCAAGTTCACGGCGACGCAGTTCTATGCCGATATCGAGGGGCACCCAGACGATGCACCGGTGCGGCGAGCGCTGGAAGAGCTGCGCTTCTTCTCGGAGAAAGTCCGCATTCTCGGCGTGTACAAGGCGCATGCAATGCGGGGGAAGCTCTAATCATAACGGTGGCGGCATAGAGCATGTCTGGCGAAAAGGGTTCGCCGGACATGCTCTATCCTCTTGTTTTCCCGCAATTCCGGATGCTCAGTGCCGCCACTCGAACCAGTCCTCGATCAGCCTGCGGGCGATCGTGCCGTTGATCGGTAGAGAGCGTCCGTCGAACGACCCATCCGACAGCATGGCGCCGATCTCCGCGCGGGTGAACCAGCGGCAATCCTCAAGCTCGACGGTGTCGAAGGCAATGTCGAAGTCCGTGGCCTCGCCGTAGCAACCGATCATCAGCTGGTGCGGCATCGGCCAGGGCTGCGAGGCGTGATAGCGGACGCGGCCGACGGTGATGCCCGACTCCTCGCGCGTTTCGCGTCGGACGGCATTTTCGATGGTCTCGCCCGGCTCGACGAAGCCCGCAAGCGAGGAATACATGCCCGTCGGAAAACGCGGGCTGCGGCCCATCAGGCACCGATCCTTCTTTTCATCGACGATCAGCATAATGGCGACCGGATCGGTGCGCGGGAAGATCTCGTGGGCGCAGGCGGTGCATTTGCGCTTGTAGCCGCCGATGAGGGTTTCCATCGCGCCGCCGCAGCGACCGCAGAAGCGGTTGTCGGCATTCCAGCGCAGGAGGCTGAGCGCCTGGGCGACTTCGCCCAGAAGTTCGTCACCAACAAGCGCATCGCGGAAGAGCGCACGCGGGTCGGCCGGCTTGTAATGCGCCGCGAGCGCTTCCGGTGCGACATTGACGGGCACGGCAAGGCGCGGTTCGCCGGAGGCCTGGTGGCCCAGCAGGATCGCATCGTCGAAATTCGGCTGCAGCTCGGCGAGCTCGTAAGGGGCAAACAGCGGATCGAGGACCTGGCCGTCATGCTTCAGAACCAGCTGGGTACCGGAGAAGGCGAGGATATGGGTACCCTCGACCTTTAGCGCCTTTTCAAGCGAAGTTTCGTCACGATGTTCGCTGTCGCGGTCGAGCTTGTTGCCCGAAAAGGCCGTGAGTTCGCTTGGTTCGAGATGCGGGGCACGGTTGAGGAAAATCGAATTCTTCATTGGAATGCTTCAAGTATCCTGTGCTTCATGGCCTCAAAGGCCTTTTCCTCATACGGGATAGACTGGCCAAAACCCCAGATCGGGCCGGGCCAGTTCGGGTCATTTTCGCTGCGTGCGACGACATGCACGTGAAGCTGGCGCACGATGTTGCCGATCGCCGCGATGTTGATCTTCTCGGCACCGGTCGCCTTCTTCAGCGCCGTGCCAACGGTCACCTGCTCGAAGGTCAGCATGGCCTGGTCGAGCGGCGTCAGGTCGAAGATCTCCGATACCTCAGGACGCTGCGGGACGAGAATCAGCCACGGCCAGCGGCTATCCCGGGCAAGCCGCAGGTCGCAAAGGCCGAGTTTCAGGATCGACTCGCTGTCTCTGCCAAGACGCTCATCAAGGGTGAATGGCTGCACGGTGTTTCTCTCCGCTTTGTTTTCAACGACGCTAGCAGTTTTTTCGGCGCTTGGCTTGCATTTGGCGACGTTATTGCCGATATGTCTCCTCGGGAGGTTGGTGGTGGACGAGCCACTCGCCAACCGGGTCAGGTCCGGAAGGAAGCAGCCCCAACGAGCGCGGCACGGGTCATCGTGCCAGCCTCCCACCTCATCTTCATTTACGGCCTCTCTTTCCAACAGGGGCCGTGCCATGCCCGGATGCGGGCGACGGGGAAGCTGGCAACGCGATGAGCGATTTCGAGCCGACTGCAGAGGCCAAGTCCGCCCCCGGCGGCTACCGCGTTCTCGCCCGCAAATATCGCCCCAAGGATTTCACGGACCTGATGGTCGGCCAGGAGCCGATGGTGCGGACGCTGACCAATGCGTTCGAGACCGGTCGTATCGCCCAGGCCTATATGCTGACCGGCGTGCGCGGGGTGGGCAAGACGACCACGGCCCGGATTCTGGCGCGCGCGCTGAATTACAAGACCGCTGAGATCGACAAGCCGACGATCGACCTTCGCATTCCCGGCGAGCATTGCCAGGCGATCATGGAAGGCCGGCATGTCGACGTGATCGAGATGGACGCCGCCTCGCATACCGGTATCGATGACATCAGAGAGATCATCGAGCAGGTGCGCTACCGCCCGGTATCGGCACGCTACAAGGTCTATATCATCGACGAAGTGCACATGCTGTCGACGGCGGCCTTCAACGGGCTGTTGAAGACGCTCGAAGAGCCGCCTGAGCATGTGAAATTCATCTTCGCGACGACCGAAATCCGCAAGGTTCCGATCACCGTCCTTTCCCGCTGCCAGCGCTTCGACCTGCGCCGGATCAGTGCGGGCGATCTCGTCGGGCTGTTCTCGACGATCGCATCCAAGGAAGGCATCGAGGCCGAGGAAGAGGCGTTGGCGATGATCGCGCGTGCCGCCGAAGGCTCGGCGCGTGACGGTCTCTCGCTGCTCGACCAGGCGATCGCGCATGGCGGCGGCATGGTTCATGCCGATGCCGTCCGCTCCATGCTCGGCCTTGCCGACCGGGCCCGTATCGTCGACCTCTTCGAGCATGTCGTGCGCGGTGATGTCGCGACCGCCCTTTCCGAATTTGGCAGCCAGTACGAGGCGGGCGCGAACCCGACCGTGGTGCTGACCGATCTCGCCGATTTCACCCATCTGGTGACCCGGCTCAAATACATTCCGTCTGCCGCACAGGATCCGTCGCTTTCCGAAGTGGAACGCGTGCGGGGCGCCGAGCTGGCTGATAGCGTGGCAGTGACCACGCTGTCGCGCATGTGGCAGATGCTGCTCAAGGGTATTCCGGAAGCAGAGGCCTCGTCGCGACCGGCGGGTGCCGCCGAGATGGTGCTGATCCGGCTGGCGCATGCCGCGCATCTGCCCTCGCCAGAAGATGCCGCCCGACGGCTGCTCGAGATGTCTAATGGCGAAGGTGGTGCAGATCGCGGACCTTCTGCGCCACGTCCGAATGGTGGCGGTGGCGGGGCTTCGATGGCCATGCGGGTGCAGGCCGTTTCTCAAGCATCGCCAGACAGCGCTCCGCGCCCGGCAATGAGCCAGCCCGTTGCGCATCTGCAGAGCGTGCCGGCCGGCGACGCACTGCCGCAGGGGATGGAGCGCCGCGAACCCAAGGTCGAGGAAGCACTAGCCCCGGGTGTCCGCGTCGAAACGCTGGACGACATCGCGGATCTCTGCACCAAGAACCGCGCGCCGGTTTTGCGTGCCCAGCTGCGCCAGTTCGTGCACCTCGTGAAGATCGAGCCGGGCAGGCTGGAAATCCGGCTGGAATCGCAATGCCCGCCGACAATCGTCAACGAGCTGAAGATGAAGCTCAGCGAGTGGACCGGCATCACCTGGTGGGTGACGCTCTCCAACGACGCGGGCGCACCGACGCTGGTCGAGGTCGAAAAAACGACACGGGAAGCGCGGCTCGTCGATGCGCGGCAAGATCCCGACGTGGCCGCGATCCTTGCACGCTTTCCGGGCGCCAAGGTGACCGACGTTCGCATCAAGGCGACGGCGATCGAGGATGACGACATCGTGGCGGCACCGCCTGCTGCGGCGGAATCGGCCGAGGGCGACATCTTGCCGGGCGACGATATCGAATTCTAGGGTTTGGAACCCTCCCCGCAGAACACGACAACACTTCAAGGAGACGACAATGCGCGACATCATGGGCATGATGGGCAAGGTCAAGGAAATGCAGTCCAAGATGGAAAAGATGCAGGCGGAAATCGCCTCGCTCGAAATCGAGGGCAAGTCTAGCGGCGGCCTGGTCACCGTAGTCCTGACCGGCAAGGGCGAGATGCGCAGCATCAAGATCGATCCCTCGCTCTTCAAGGAAGACGAAGTCGAAATCCTCGAAGACCTGATCGTTGCGGCCCACAAGGACGCCAAGGATAAGGGCGAAGCC
>JAIXSF010000431.1 GCA_027484835.1 Rhizobiaceae bacterium
CGTCCATCAGCAGGACACTCGGGCGGGGTGCGAGCGCGCGTGCGAGCGCCACGCGCTGCTGTTCGCCGCCCGACAGTGCATGCGGGAACTTCTCGGCGTAGTGCGCAAGCCCTACCCGCTCGAGAGCTGCCATGGCTTCCTTGACCGCATCCTTGCGAGGAAGCGCCGTCAGGCCGAAGCGGACGTTGTCCAGCACGCACATATGCGGAAAGAGGGCGAAATCCTGAAACATCAAACCGATGCCGCGCTTTTCAGGCGGCAGGAATGTCGAGGGGCCGGCCACCTCGCGGTCATTGATCACCACGCGCCCGGAGGCCTGGGCTTCAATGCCGGCGGCAATCCGCAGCAGCGTCGTCTTTCCGGAGCCCGACGGGCCGAGCAGACACAGGACTTCGCCCGGCTCCGCGGTCAGCGAAACGCCACGAATGGTTTCCTTGCCGTTGTAGCGGTGCTGGATGTCCTCGAATGTCAGTCGCGCGGCAAAGGTCACGCCCGCCGTCCGCTGACCGTCTCCCTGCTGGATCTTCGCTGGATTCATTCTGCCGTCCGCGCGGCTCAGGTCGGATCGCCTCGGACACCAGGGCCGCGGACGAACCGGCATCACCGGTCACCATTGAAAAAGCTGACCCTATTCCTCTGCTTCACCGCCCGGAGTCAAGAGGCCGAGTTCCTCCAGATCCAGCTGCGTGATCGGGTCTTCCTCGTCGGTCAGCTCGTCATGGCCCATCGGGAGGGGGATGTTAAAGTTCGCAGGGATGCGTCCGGAGAGCAGTCCCGCCCCCTTCAACTCTTCGAGACCGGGCAGATCGCGCAACTCTTCCAGCCCGAAATGATCGAGAAAATCGCGGGTGGTGCCAAGCGTCACGGGCCTGCCCGGCGAGCGACGTCGGCCGCGGAACCGCACCCATCCCGCCTCCATCAGCACATCGAGCGTGCCTTTGGAGGTCTGGACGCCTCTGATGTCCTCGATCTCGGCACGCGTCACCGGCTGGTGGTAGGCGATGATCGCCAGCACTTCGAGGGCGGCACGCGATAGCTTCTTGACCTCGGTCTCGTCGTTGCGAATGGCGAAGGAGAGATCGGCCGCCGTGCGGAAGGCCCAGTGATCCTCGACCTGCACGAGATTGACGCCGCGTGACGCGTATTCGTCCTTCAGCTGGTGCAGGATCTCGGTGGCCGAAATGCCGCGCGGCAGGCGCTCCTCGATGAAGGCTGTCGAGACGGGCTGGGCGGAGGCAAAGACCAGGGCCTCGGCGATCCTCAGCGCCTCGCGCCGGTCAAGTTCGGCACGCAGGGATGCGGAATGACCGCCCTCCTCCGTTTCCATCCCGTCTTCCGGCTCGAGATCGTCAACATCGACCAAGGGTTTACTCCACCGCTTTCAAGGCTTCGGCCTTCGGGCCGCTGCGCATGTAGATCGGCTGGAAGGCGCCGTCCTGGCGGATTTCCAGGCGCCCCTCGCGGACAAGCTCCAGGGAAGCGGCAAAAGCGCTTGCGATCGCCGTCACCCGTTCCTCGGGGCTCGGCAAGTAGCGCAGGAGAAAATGGTCGAGCGCGGTCCAATCGGAGATCTCGCCGATCATCCGGGTCAGGATCCCGCGGGCATCAGACAGCGACCAGACCCGCCTGCGCTCGATGGTCACCTGGGTGATGGCCTGGCGCTGGCGAAGGGAGGCATAGGCCGTGAGCAGATCGTAGAGCGACGCCTCGTAGGCGCTTGTGCTGCGCGACGGCACGTGTTCGGGCATGCCACGGGCGTGGACATCGCGCCCAAGACGGTTGCGGTTTATCAGCCGGGTCGCGGCCTCGCGCATTGCTTCGAGCCGCTTCAGGCGGAAGGCAAGCGTCTGCGCCATTTCTTCGCCGGAGGGGCCGTCATCCTTCGGCTGCTGCGGGATCAGCAGGCGCGATTTGAGGTAGGCCAGCCAGGCGGCCATCACGAGATAGTCTGCAGCAAGCTCGATGCGAATGCGCCGGGCGCTGTCGATGAACTGCAGATATTGTTCGGCCAGCGCCAGCACCGAGATACGGGCCAGATCGACCTTCTGATTACGGGCAAGGAAGAGAAGCAGATCGAGCGGCCCCTCAAAGCCCGCGACATCGATCAGCAAAGCCGGGTCGGTCGCGGCGCGGTCCTCGGCATTGTCCTGCCAGAGGCTGTCCATCGGCGTCGGTGCCGGCGTTTCTCCCTGAGAAGGCCGGTTGACGATCGTCGGCTGGACCGGGCCGCGCACCATCAGGCGACCGCCATCAGGTTGGCAAACTCGTCACGCAGCGCCTGTTCGTCGGATTGGTCGGGCAGAGCGAACGCGGCTTCCACGGCGTCGGCGCGCACGCGCGACTTGCCCGAAAGCTCAGACACGGCCTCGGCGACCGCCTTCATCTCGTCCATATGGCCATGGCAATGCAACACGACGTCGAGGGCAGCGGCGATGCGCACCGCGCGTTCGCCGATCGTGCCCTTCAGTGCATTCATCGAGATATCGTCGGACATTAGCAGCCCCTCGAAACCGATCGCCTTGCGCACGATCTCCTCGGTGACGATCTCAGAGGTCGAGGCGGGATGATCCGGGTCGATGTCGGTATACACGACATGGCAGCTCATGCCCATCAGCTCATTTGCCAGCGCCTTGAAGGGTACGAAGTCGTGGGCCTCCAGTTCGGCGCGCGGGACGGTCACCACCGGGAGCTCGTGATGGCTATCGGCCATGCCGCGACCATGGCCGGGCATATGCTTCATCACCGGCAAAACGCCGCCGGCTTTCAACCCGTCGGCCGCTGCCTGCCCCATCTTCGCGACAACATGGGGATCGTTCGAATAGGCGCGATTGCCGATGACGTTGGAGGCCCCTTCAATCGGCACGTCGAGTACCGGAAGGCAGTCGACATTGATGCCGAGGCGGTAGAGATCGAAGGCATGCAGGCGCGACATCAGCCAGGCCGCGCGCAGGCCTTTTTCGGCGTCCTGATCATAAAGCGCGCCGAGATCCGCGCCGGACGGATAGCGCGGCGCAATCGGCTCGCGGATCCGCTGAACACGGCCGCCCTCCTGATCGATCAGGACCGGCACATGCGCCGCGCCGCCCACCGTGTCTCGCATCTCGGCCACAAGGTCCTTCACCTGCTGCGCTTCGCCGATATTGCGGCCGAACAGAATGAAGCCCCAAGGCTGCTGATCGCGATAAAAAGCCTTTTCGTCAGCGCTCAGGCGCTGGCCGAGGCAACCGAGGATCATGGCTTTGGCGGGACGGGAATGTGCTGTCATGGGAGAACCATATCGATGGGGAGGGAAAAGCCGAAGGGACCGGGCGGCGGGACGGAACGCTCATACACAAGAAAAGAGGCGAAACCCGGGGTTCCGCCTCTCGATGTCTTAGACAATCAAGTCAATTTCAGCGCGACACCAGACAGCTACCGCCGGCGGCGCGGTACTGTTCGCAGAGCGCCACGGCATCATCCTTGGAGCCGGCGACAATACGGACACGGTAGAAGGTGCCCTTACCCGGAATATCGGCCTGACGGATTTCCCAAGGCTTGCCAGACAGGACGTTGCCGAACTTCGACGACAGGTTGCGGTAGCTCTTCTGGGCATCTGCTTCCGAAGGCAGCGACGCGATCTGGATGCCGAAGCTGCCAGCCGGGGCAGCTGTAGCCGGCGCAGGCGCGGCAGCAGCGGGTGACGCTGCAGCGACTTCTGCCGGTGCGGCTGGGGCGGCCGGCGCGGCGGCTGCCGGCTGTGCCGGACGCAGATTGCCCTGATCGGTCACGGTACCCACAACGTTGACAGGCTGGTCAGCCGGACGGGTCGTCGGGATCGGCGCGCGGGGCGCAGCAGCATCCGTCGCCGGCTGCGTTGCAGCGGCCACCGGCTCTGCCGGCGCGGGCTCAGCTGCAGCGACTTCGGTCGCGGCTGTCGCCGATGCGGCAGCAGCCGCTGCAGGCGTTGCAGCCGGCGCTGGGGTTTCGGCAGCGCCACCCGGCGTCACGACGCGGGTCTCGACCGTCTTCACGGCGTCACCGGTCGGCGACGGAACGCTTGGGGGTGCAAGGACCGGCGGCTCGGCTGCAGATTGCGCCGGGGTAGCCGCTGCCGTCTGAACCGGAGCGGGTGCGGGTTCTGCGGGCGCCTCCTGGGCAACCAGCGTGCCATCAGGACGGACGATCATGGTGCGCACCTTGCGGGGCGTGATGGTATCAGGATCTTCGGCCGCCGCCTGCTGTGGCTGGCCGTCCGGCAACAGGCGCGGATCCTCGGTCTCGCCGACCGGGGTCGCCATGGCCTCGCTTTCGCCTTCCATCGGCAGCGTTTCCGGGATCAGCGTGCGCTGGACCACGTCAACAGGCTGCTCTTCGGAAGAGATCAGGCTCGGCTGCTTCGGATCTTCGACGCCATTTCCGGCGACGCGGTCGTAAACCGCCTTGTCCTGGTTCGGAACAGACTTGCCGCCCGGATCGTCCGGTACGATCTTGACCGGCGACTTGTCGGCCGCGATCACCTGCGGCTCGCCACCGGTCAGCGTACCCACGGCACCGCTGCCGAGCCATGCATAAAGGCCACCAGCGCCCGCGAGCAGCATGATCACTGCCGTGCCGGCCATCAGGTAGGGTTTCAAGCGGCGGAAGCGGAAGCCCTGCCCTTCGCCGGCAATGGTGATGTGACCCCGGCTTTCCGGCTCGAGCGCACCGGACGATGTCATGGTGCTGCGGAAGTCTTCTTCGAGCGCCTTTTCGAAAGCGTCGAAATCGTCGAGTGGCGGAGCCGGAGGGCGTGCCGAGGTTGCCATGGGAGCAGCGGGCGGCGCAACCCGGCTGGTCGCCAGGGGCTTCGGCTGCGGCGGAGCAACCGGCTCTTCGAACAGGGTTGCCAACTCTGCATCGATGTCGATGTCATAATCAGGCTGCGCCGGCTGGACGGGACGCGTGTCGGCCACCGGAACATCCGGCACATCCATGCCGCTCAGGGTTTCAAGCATGTCTTCCTGCTCGGAAATCTCCGAGGGGTCGAAGCTGAAGCTTTCCTCGACCGGTGTCGCGGCGCGCGGTGGCATAACCGGCTGGCTTGGAACTGCCGAATAGGTTTCGGTCACCGGACGCGTTGCCGGAGCTGAATAGACCGGCTCGAACGAGGCCTGCGGAGCGGCATAGGCGGCAGCAACGGGTGCGGCTGCTGCGGCAAAAGTCGCCGCGGCTGCGGGCTCCTGGCGCATCGGAGCGCGGGGTTCGAAAGCCTCCGGCGCAAATGTCGGCTCCATCACCGGAGCAGACGCAGGCTGGACTTTCGCAGGAGCCAGATCGAGATCCGACAGATCAAGGTCGATCTCATCGAGCTGCAGATCGAACTCCTGATCGACAAATGGATCGAAGTCCTCTTCGGACGCCGCTGCAGCGGGCTGATGAGCTGCCTGCGAGGAAGCGGCCGGCGCGCGCTCGACCGGAACCTCTTCGGCCCTCGGGGCAAACCGAGCATCCTCTTCCAGTGCAAGTTCATCAAGGAAGTCAAAGCTGAAATCCGGCTCCTCGCGATCAAGACGCGCCGGAACCTCAACGGATGCCGCCTTAGGCTCTGCTACAAAGCCATCGAAGGCAGAGGTGGCAACCGGAGTAACAACAGGCTCGGACACGACCGGCGCAGGTGCAGCAACCGTCGGGATAGGCTCGACAGGCCCCGAGGCCCAGTCGAATTTCGCCGTACCGAAATCGAAATCCGTCGAGGGCTCGGAAGGCGCGACTGCCGGAGCCGTCGAAACAGCAGGCGCCTGGAACGAGACAGCCTCAAACGACGCTTCATCGCGTGCCGGGGCTACCGGCACTTCCGGCTCTATCCGGCGCGGCGGCTGGGCAGAGAAATTGGCCAGTGGCAAACGGAGCCGCGGGGGCTCGGTCGGCATCACGCGCTGCGGAGCAACAACGGGTTCGGGACGAAAATCCTGGTCCGCAACGGCGAATTCCAGCTCATCCGCAAGGTCGAAAGAGACTTCCGGCTCAACAGCGGTGGCGACCTCGACGACGGGTTCTTCGTAAAGCGGCGCTTCGACCGGCTCAGCGGCACCCAAGTCGACAGGCTCGACCTCGGCATCAACATAGGATGCCTCAGGCTCGAAATAGGCAACGGGTTCGGGCTGATAGACAGGCTCGGGCGCGACGTATGCCTGACGCGGAGCCTCGAAACTCGGCTCTTCACGACGCAGCGGCGCCTCATAGGTCTCCACCGCGGCCTGCCGCTGGACAACCGGCTCCGGCGCGGCGAGCGGCGGCGCATAGGATGTGATTGACGGCGTTGCCTCGTAACCCTCGAATTCGCGCATCAGCTCGTCTTCGAGATTGAATTCGGACGAGCCCATTTCGGGCGCCTGCGGCAGCGAGACCACAGGCTCGCGCTTCAAGGGCTGATCGAACCCGACAATGCGGGCAAGCTCCGCCAACGGATCGTCATCCGCGAAACCATCGCCTTGCGATCGAATGCTGTTTGCGGCCTGCTTCTGTACCATACCCTGTTCCACTCACCTACGCGACTCAACGCCTGCCAGCGCAATGTGGGGAATTGGTGACGATACTATCGCATTTCTGCCGGTGCTTCGGTGCCAGTAATGGCCAGTCCCGATTTCAACACGGAGGCGACAGCATGCACCAGCCCAAGCCTGGCGATGGTTAATTCTCTATGTTTATCGTTAACAAAGCGTAATTCGGGCGAATCCTTGCCCTTGTTCCAGTGAGCATGCAGCGAGCTTGCCAGATCATGCAGGTAAAATGCAAGACGATGCGGCTCTTGAGACAGTGCTGCGGCTTCAATGATTCTCGGATATTCGGCAAGCTTGGCCACCAGCGACAGTTCGGTCGGGTCTTCGATCTGTCCTATTACGGCACCCGCCAGGTCGAGCTTCTCGATCTCGAGATCCGGGAAGGCTTCCCTCGCCTGGCGCAGAATCGACATGCAACGGGCATGGGCATACTGCACGTAGAAGACCGGATTGTCCTTCGACTGCTCCGTGACCTTGGCGAAGTCGAAGTCGAGCGGCTCGGAATTCTTCCGATAAAGCATCATGAAACGCACGGAATCGCGGCCGACTTCCTCGACCACTTCCCGGAGCGTGACGAAATCGCCCGAG
>JAIXSF010000030.1 GCA_027484835.1 Rhizobiaceae bacterium
GTCTATAGGAGGCGGTTGAAAGTCGACGGAAGCGTAGATGAGCAAAACCATTTTCGTGCTGAACGGCCCCAATCTCAACATGCTGGGAAAGCGGGAACCCGGGATCTATGGCGGCAAGACGCTCGCCGACATCGAGGCGGAGTGCATCGCCGCCGGTGCCGAGCTCGGCCTCACCATCGACTTCCGCCAGTCCAATCACGAGGGCACCCTTGTGGACTGGTTGCATGAGGCTGCCGACAAGGCCGCCGGCGTCGCCTTCAATGCTGGCGCCTATACGCATACCTCGGTCGCGCTGCATGACGCGATCCGTGCCATCTCGCCGATCCCGGTGATCGAGGTGCATATTTCCAACGTGCATGCACGCGAGGAATTCCGCCACAAATCGATGATAGCGCCCGCGGTAAAGGGCGTCATCTGCGGTTTCGGACCTCATAGCTACATCCTGGCGCTTCAGGCGCTGAAAACAATCACGCAATAACAAGAATACAGGACATCCACCCATGGCTGAAAAGAAGTCGGGCATCGATCAGAAGCTGATCCGCGATCTCGCAAACATCCTCAACGACACGGATCTCACCGAGATCGAAGTGGAGCAGGACGACCTGCGCATCCGCGTTTCGCGCAATGGCACCCCTGTGATGATGCCGCAGCAGATGCAGGGCTATGCCTTCCAGGCGCCGGCCGCACAGGCTGCTGCTCCGGCCGCCGTCGCTGCACCCGCTGCCCCTGCCGCCCGCGACCTTTCCAACGCTGTCACCGCACCGATGGTCGGCACCGTGTACCTGTCGCCGGCTCCGGGCGCACGCGCCTTCGTTGAAGTCGGCCAGATGGTCAAGGAAGGCCAGACGCTGCTGATCATCGAAGCCATGAAGACCATGAACCAGATCCCCTCGCCCAAGTCCGGCAAGGTCGTCGAGATCGTTATCGATGATGCAAGCCCGGTCGAATACGGCGAGCCTCTCGTGATCATCGAGTGATCCGATGAGCGGTATCTCGAAGATCCTCATCGCCAACCGAGGCGAAATTGCGCTGCGCGTGCTTCGCGCCTGCAAGGAGCTCGGCATTGCGACCGTGGCGGTTCATTCGACCGCCGACGCCAACGCCATGCATGTGCGCCTTGCCGACGAAAGCGTGTGCATCGGCCCGCCGCCGTCGCGCGACAGCTATCTCAACATCCACCAGATCGTCGCAGCCTGCGAGATCACCGGCGCTGACGCAGTCCACCCGGGCTACGGCTTCCTGTCGGAAAACGCCAAGTTCGCCGACATCCTCGACGCGCATGGCATCACCTTCATTGGACCGACGGCGGAGCATATCCGCCTGATGGGCGACAAGATCACGGCAAAGAAGACCGCGGTCGAACTCGGCATCCCGGTCGTTCCGGGTTCTGCCGGCGAAGTAAAGCCTGAGAACGCGCTGGAAATCGCGCGCGAAATCGGCTTCCCCGTCCTGATCAAGGCGACCGCCGGTGGCGGTGGCCGCGGCATGAAGGTGGCGAAGACCGAAGAAGAGCTGGAAGAGGCCGTTTCGACCGCCCGTTCCGAAGCGCTCGCTGCCTTCGGCAACGACGCCGTCTACATGGAAAAGTATCTCGGCAAGCCGCGCCATATCGAAGTGCAGATCGTCGGTGACGGTGCGGGCAACGCCATCCATCTCGGTGAACGCGACTGCTCCTTGCAGCGCCGCCACCAGAAGGTCTGGGAAGAAGCCAATTCCCCTGCCCTCAACGTCGAGCAGCGGATGAAGATCGGTTCGATCTGCGCCGAAGCCATGAAGAAGATGAAGTACCGGGGCGCCGGCACGATCGAATTCCTCTACGAGAACGGCGAGTTCTATTTCATCGAAATGAACACCCGCCTGCAGGTGGAGCATCCGATCACCGAAGCCATTACCGGCATCGACCTCGTGCATGAGCAGATCCGTGTTGCTTCCGGCGCCGGCCTCTCGGTCACGCAGGACGAGATCGTCTTTTCCGGTCACGCCATCGAATGCCGCATCAATGCCGAGGATCCGCGCACCTTCGTGCCGTCGCCCGGCACGATCACGCATTTCCATGCACCGGGCGGTCTTGGCGTTCGCGTCGATTCCGGCGCCTATGCCGGCTACAAGATCCCGCCTTACTATGACAGCCTGATCGGCAAGCTGATCGTGCATGGACGCACCCGCGTCGAATGCATGATGCGTCTGCGCCGCGTGCTCGACGAATTCGTCGTCGACGGCATCAAGACGACGTTGCCGCTGTTCCAGGATCTCGTGGCCAACCAGGACATCGCCAACGGCGACTACGACATCCACTGGCTGGAGAAATACCTGGCCGAAACCTCGGCCAAGTAAACACAATGGCTGGGCGACGCAGCAGGGACCGAAGCATTACGCCGGAACTCCTGCTGCGCGCCTATTCCATCGGGATGTTCCCGATGTCGGAATCGGCCGACGACCCGGAGCTCTTCTGGGTCGAACCCGATATTCGCGGGATCATCCCGCTCGACGCGTTCCACGTCTCCGCCAGCCTTACCAAGGCAATCCGCAAAAAACCCTTCGACATCCGCTTCGATACAGCCTTCGATCAGGTGGTGGATAAATGCGCCGAAGCCGCCCCTGACCGTCCGAGCACCTGGATTAATCAGACCATCCGGGAGCTCTATGGTGCTTTGCACCGCCTCGGGCACGCCCACAGCGTGGAAGCCTTCGAAGGCGACGAACTGGTCGGCGGCCTCTACGGCGTCACGCTCGGCTCCGCCTATTTCGGCGAGAGCATGTTCTCCCGCCGGACCAACGCCTCGAAGATCTGCCTCGTGCATCTGGTGGAGCGACTGCGGGAACGCGGCTTCACGCTGCTCGACACGCAGTTCACCACCGAGCATCTGAAGACGTTCGGGGCGGTGGATATTCCGAAGGCGGAGTATGGGGTGTTGCTGGATAAGGCGATGGAGAGCGAGACGCTTAGGTTTTGAGGCGCAAAGTCCGCTTATCCGGATTTAAGCCGCCTCGGCCGCTTCAGCCGTCCCCGGAACAGGCCGCGCTTTTCGATCGGCTCGAAGACGGCGTCGGAGCCTTCAGGGTCGAGGATCTCGTGGTCGGCGAGCCATTTCTCGATGTCTGAAATCTCCGGTGTCTCATAGGGTTTGAGAGTGCCGCCGGGCGACGCCGGGTTCGTTTCACGCAACTGGTCGATTGCCGCAATCAGCGAGCCGCTTTCCTGCAGCGTCTGTTCAATGATCTCCGGCGTCGTGCCGAGGTGCTCGGCCAGCAAATCGTTCCTGAAATTGACCATTCTTGCCGAGAGGTCGCTCGATGTCCCCGCCTCCAGGGCGACGTCACACTCCTGGTCGAAACGCATCGACCGGTTGTTGATGTTGGATGATCCGACCCGGAGGATCTGGTCGTCGACGATCATCAGCTTTGCATGCACATAGATCGGCTGCCCCTTGGCCGTGATCGGATGGTAGATACGGAACCGCCCGAAAGTGTCGTGTCGGCGGAGGGATTCGGCGAGCCGCGCGCGGGCGGTGTCCATGGCGAGCTGCCCAAGCCAGTTGTCGGAGGTCGTCGGATTGATCAGGACGATTTCCGGACCATCGGGTTCCGCCAGCCTCCGGGCAATCGTCTGGGCAATGGCCCGCGACGCGAAGTACTGGCTTTCGGCATAGACGATGCGTTTCGCCGCGTTGATCATGTCGATCGAGAGCTGCTCGATCTCCGTGACCGCCGTCTCCGTCTGATAGGCCGGGCTGGTCCGGGCAATGGCGAGATCGACCTTGCCAAAGGAAAAATGCGAGGCGTCATCGTCGCGGGCGGGCACCGGCCCGACGGGTGGCACGGCTTTCCCGCCGGCGCGGGTCCAGCGCAGCCGGCACAACTCGCCCAGCGCCTGGGCTGCAGGGCCCGTGAACCGGCTCGATATGTCATGCCAGGGGCCGTAGGGCTGGCCGTTCGGGCGCAGCCGATCCGGGTCATCGTCGAGATGCTGGCGCGTGTCCCAGCGGTCGAGAGTGACGTCGATGCCGCCGCAATAGGCGACGGCATCGTCGATCACCAGCATCTTCTGGTGATGAGAGCTGCCCAGGGGGTGCTTGCCATCCAGCCGAACGGAGATCTGCCGGTTCCATTTCCAGCGCACAAGATAAGGAAGGTTGGACGGCCTTGCCCAGCTGGCGAGTGGCGCCGGGCTCCACAAAAGGATCCTGATCTCAAGGCCGGGGGTACGACGCGCAAGCCAGAGCAGGAAATCACCCACGCCGCGCGGTGCTCCGTCATCCACCTTGGGATGGCCAAGCGTAATCGACGCATCGAAGTCCCATCCGACAAAGAAGATCGACCTCCTGGCTGCCATCATCGATGCACGGACAGATGCGAAATAGTTGTCCGCATCGACGAGGATGGAAAAGTCGTCGGCGGTCTCGACGCGCCAGCAGTTCCTTGAAGGGGAAAAGAGAGTGGGAAGCGCCATCAAATACTCCAGACACCGGATGCCAATATCGGCCAGCGCAACCGTCGCTTCACGTGCAGTTTGCAGAATAGCGGCCTTGCCCCAGCTAACAAAGGTCGCACGGACCAGATTGCAAGTGGCGCCATCGCATTCACAGCCAGAATGCTGCTGGCGCGCGCCTGTTCCGGCGAACTCGGACAGAATTACCATACCCCAGGCCCGAAAACCTCTTGAGCCGGACCCAAGGTCATAGCCTAGAACCGATTCATCCGCTGAACGGAGGACAAATGGCAAACGACAGGACAATCGGGATTTGGCTGACTGCTGCGGAATGCGCGAAGCGTGCCGGACTGACAGTGCGCGCGCTCAGGATCTATGAGGCGGCGGGGCTTTTGTCCCCACGCCGGACCGAGAAGAACTGGCGCCTCTATGGTGCGCAAGAACTCGCCCGCCTCTCGGAAATCCTGCTGCTGAAGCGGCTGGGGCTGACACTCGACCAAATCGGCCAGCTTCTGCGCGGCCAGGCAACCGATCTCGAGCGTGTCCTGTCGGTCCAGGCAGGCGCGCTCCGGGAGCAGCTTTCGCGCGTGCAGCACAGCCTCCGGCTCGTCGACACGCTGCAATGCAAAATGGCAACCGGGGCGATCCTCTCGACGGACGACCTGTTGACCCTCGCAAAGGACACTTCGATGAACGAGACCGAAGCCAATGGCGTCGCCTGGCGCCGCTATGAACAGATGCGGCCGCGCACGGAGCGGGCAATCGATCCCGCGCTCTATCCGGACTATGTGGGCAACTATCAGCTCGACACGGTCGTCTTCACCATCCGCCACGCCGACGGCCGGCTCTTTGCCCGTATCACGGGCCAGGTCGAGCTTGAAATCTTTCCCGAAGAGGTGGACCGGTTTTTCTTCAAGGCGGTGCCCGCTCAGATCAGCTTCAGCCGTGACAGGCAGGGTTTGGTCACTGCACTGACACTCCATCAGGATGGCCACGAGCATGTGGCCGAGCGGATCGAAGACAGCACGGGCTCGGCGATCGAGCAAAGACTTGCCGAACGGATCCACAACAAGCGGCCCTTAGACAACAGCCGGCATCTGTTGGAGCAACTTCTGCACCAGCACCGGCAGGGGGAACCCGACTATACGAGGATGTCGGCTCCGCTCGCGGATGTCGCCCGTCAGCAGGCCGAGATCATTCAGGGCGAATTGCAGCGTCTGGGATCAATCAAGGACATCGTGTTCAAGGGCGTCTCGGACGAAGGCTGGGACATCTATGATGTCGGCTTCGAAAACGGTCGGCAGGAATGGAGTTTTTCTCTCACCGCTGACGGGCGCTTCAGCGGTATACTCGTCCGGCGTCTGACCTGAGCGGTTCTGGAGCCGTCTATGCCCCATCCGAGATTGGGCGATGAGATCGACGGTTACGGTCTCGGTCACCCCCGCCGGGCGGCATCGATTCTGGCCACGTCGATCTTGCCCATCTCCATCATCGCCTCGAAGGCGCGCCTGGCTTCGTCGCCGCCGGCAGCCATGGCTTCCGTCAGTGTTCGAGGCGTGATCTGCCAGTTGATGCCCCACCTGTCCTTGCACCAGCCGCAGGCGCTTTCCGCACCGCCATTGCCGACAAGAGCGTTCCAGTAGCGGTCGGTCTCCTCCTGATCTTCCGTTGCGATCTGGAAGGAGAAGGCCTCGGTATGTCTGAAGGCAGGGCCGCCGTTCAGGCCCATGCAGGGGATGCCGGCAACGGTGAAGTCGACGGTCAACACATCCCCTGCCTTGCCGGAGGGGTAATCGGACGGCGCTCTGTGAACGGCTTTCACTTCCGAATCGGGAAAGACAGTCGCGTAGAAACGGGCTGCCTCTTCGGCATGGCGGTCGTACCAGATGCAGATGGTATTCTTGGCGATGGCCATGGCCTCTCCTCCCAGAGATTTGCACATGGCGGCATTGCATGCCCATAGGGCGAATGCGTCAAGGGTATTGTCGGCCTGCCCGGCTCTGCCTTGCCGGGCATTCCCCGTTGACCAGGGGCTCGAACAAGGAATGCATTACGCCGCGTTCAAGTCAGCCGTCTCGCCGAAGCCGATGATCAGCTTCGGGCTCGACATGTCACCGCTCTCCTCGTCGACCTGGACCGAATAGGCGGCTACACCGATATGGCGCGCAGACATGGCTGTCGCGATCTTTTCGGCGGCGGCGGCGCTGGAGGCTTGGCGCATTTCGCCGGGCACGACATTGCCGCGGTTCTTCTTGAAGGGAAGGACGATGAATTTTTCGGAGAGAGACATGGGAGAACTCCTGTTCGTTCTCTTCTTGTTCTCTATTGCCGGTGATGTCAATCGAAACGTCGTGTCTGGCCTGCCAAGCCGCTTCACCAATGGCAGCGCAGTGCCGCTGCCGGTTGCATCAAGAGTGTGTGTGCCGTGGATCTTAAAACAGGCCGACGCCGGGCGGAGGCGTCACGGGCGGCGGCGGCGCGGGGTTGCCCTGCAGCAGCGGATCGCCCGAGGGCGGCAGGTCGCTTGGAGGCTCGGTCCCGCCGAGCACTTCATCCGGGATCTCCACGGGCGCGTCGAGCGGTGGGACGGTGGCCTGGCTGGGATCAGTGCCGAGAGCACCGGGCTCAGTCGGGTCGGTGACCGGCGCGCCCGGCTGCACGGAGGCTGCCGTCGGTGCAGGCGTTGCCGCATCCGCGGGCTTTGCCGGTTCGGGGGCCGGTCTGGCAACGGCTTCGACGCCCGGCGGCGGCGGCACTTCCGACTGCACCTTGCAGCCCGTCAGCCAGACGTCATAAATCGGGTGCTCTACGGCGTTGAGCGCCGGGCTGTCGGCAAACATCCAGCCGGAAAAGATGCGGCGGATCTTGCGGTCGAGCGTGATCTCGTCGACCTCGATAAAGGCGTCGATCTTCTGCGCTTCGGTCTCGTCGCGGGAATAACAGACCTTTGGCGTCACCTGGAGGGCGCCGAACTGCACGGTCTCGTTGACGTAGACGTCGAAGGTGGTGATGCGGCCGGTGATCTTGTCGATACCGGCAAATTCGGCGACGGGATTCTCGAGGCGAGCGGCATAAGCCTTGCCAGCGAGACCAAACGAAGCCGCGGCGGCAAGCCCGACAACCGGAATGGCCCATGCCCATGCACTCAACTTCATCGTCCGCTCGCTTTCATCGATCCTCTGGAGGCCAGATACAAGAAGGGCCTCACGATAGAGGCCCTAATGCCGGATTATGGCCAAATCGGGTATCAGCTGCCCGGCGTCCAGGCATCGTAGTCGCCGGTAACGCGCGGACGCTCACCGGACGCGGCAATCGAACCCTGCGGACGATAGGCGGCAGCTGTGCCGGTCTGGTTCGGGCGGTGCGCCTTTTCCCATTCGCGCGGCTTGTAATCTTCCTTCGACGGCGGGGTGTCGGTGCGGTAATGCATCCAGCCGTGCCAGCCGGAAGCGATCTTCGAGGCTTCGGCATAACCGTTGTAGATGACCCAGCGCTTCGGCTGACCCCA
>JAIXSF010000060.1 GCA_027484835.1 Rhizobiaceae bacterium
CCTGACACTCTTCCGTCAGTAAGCGGCGCTCTGGCTAGGGGCGACTTCGTCCCGCCCTGACAGTGTCGGATGTTCTCGGTGTGAATCCGCGCCTCGCAAGAGGCGCGGATTTTCGTTTGTGCCTTGCGCGAAGCTTTTGCAGATATTCCATAGGCGACAAAAGGCCCGGTCTCCGTATTGCCAGATCGCGTCTGCCTCTGTTAACTGCCCCCGTTAACTGTTTGTTAATGATGACGGGGACCGCGCCCAAACGCTGTCTGCATGATGCCCTCCCGTCTTCCCGGCCAGAGCCGGATGCGCATTTGTGAACGCTTAGGGGCACCAAGCATGACAAGTATTATGACCAATGCGGCCGCCATGGCGGCGCTGCAGACGCTTCGTTCGATCGATACCAATCTCGAAACGACCCAGCGGCGTGTATCCTCGGGTTACCGGGTAGAGACCGCTGCAGACAACGCCGGCTATTGGTCCATCGCCACCACGATGCGATCGGATAACGCTGCTCTTTCAACGGTTTCGGATGCGCTCGGCCTCGGTGCGGCGACCGTTGATACCGCTTACACGGCCCTCGACAACGTCGTTGATGTCATGTCGTCGATCAAGGCAAAGCTGGTTGCCGCCAGCGAACCGGGCGTCGACAAGAACAAAATCAACGAAGAAATGAAGCAGCTAAAGAACCAGCTCGTTTCATCCGCCCAGTCCGCATCCTTCTCGGGTGAAAACTGGCTTTACAACACGAACACCGGCGCGCTTGGAACGAAGCAGGTCGTCTCCTCCTTCGTGCGCGGTGCCGACGGAAGTGTGCAGGTCACGACACTCGACTTCGATACGGCCGAATCGCTGCTGATCGATACGGCAGACGCCGCCCGAGGCTTCCTGACCAAGGATATCGACGCTGACGCATTGGTCGACCCGACGACCGGAACGCCGCGCAACTATTTCCTGCTGAACGTCGGTTCGACGGTCCCGGCCACGGGCCAGGAAATCGCCATCGATACCAACACGGACAAGGCGACCCTCGACGACATGATCGCGGTTGTCGACAACGTGATCCAGCAGCTCACCGATGCTGCAGCCACGCTCGGCGCCATCACCTCGCGTATCGAAATGCAGGACAACTTCGTCTCGAACCTGATGGACGTTATCGACAAGGGCATCGGCCGTCTGGTCGACGCTGACATGAACGAAGAATCGACCCGCCTCAAGGCACTCCAGACCCAGCAGCAGCTCGGCATCCAGGCGCTTTCCATCGCCAATACCAGCGCCGAGAAGCTCCTCACGCTCTTCCAGCGATAAGGCTAAGACGCCGGGTGCATCAGCATCCGGCGTGTCTGTGCCATTCCGGGGCAGGTCGGCGCAAACCTCATTCATCTTCGCGCAAGTTTGAAAGCCTAGCTTCAGGAAGAGCACGTGGCACAGCAGGGCCAATCCGTGCCGAATGAGCTTCGATCGAATTCGGAAGATGAGAGAACGCGTACGGACATGCTGATGTTTGATCCTCTTCTCGTGCAAGGCCGCATCTGCCGGCCCAACTTTGTCGCCGATGGAGGCGATCGCCGATGAGCATGCCTTTGGCCCGCTATCTCAAGGATTTCTCGACCTCGGTCGCGCCGCCGGCAGCCCCTGCGCCGAGCTTCGAACTGCCGTCGACCGATGATTTCGACATGGATTTTCCGGCCTTGCCGGAGCCCGAGCCGGTGGATCTGGAAGCCATCCGCCGCGAAGCCTTTGCCGAAGGCCACGAGGCTGGCGAGAAGGCGGCCACCGAGCGTCTCGAAGTCGATCGCCAGGCAATGGAAATTGCCCATGCCCAGGCACTGGCCGAACGGGATCAGAAACTCCGTGACGAGTTCGCAGCCCTGCTTGCAACGAAACTGCCCGAGGTCATCGAGAAGCTGGCGCTGGCCGTCAGCGAACAGGCGGCTGAGGCTCTGGCCCCCGTCATTGGTGAAGCGCTGGCCGAGAAAGCCGTCAAGGATCTGGCTGATCTGCTTCAGGCGGCAATCTCTTCGGGAGAAGCTGGAACCATCGAAGTCAAGGGACCGCGCCTGCTGTTCCAGAAGCTTCTGGCCGAGATGCCGGAGCAGGCGAGCTTCCTGCGCCACGTCGAAGACGAGGATCTGGATCTGACGGCAGAATTTGGTGACGCCGCACTCGTGACGCGTATCTCGGCCTTCACGGCGAGCCTGAAGAAAGTCCTGGCATGAGCGACGAAAATCACCACCACGGCAAAAACGAGATCATCATCGTCAAGCGCCACAAGGGTGATCACGACGGCGCCCATGGTGGCGCCTGGAAGATCGCTTACGCTGACTTCATGACCGCGATGATGGCCTTCTTCCTCGTCATGTGGCTGGTCAATGCTGCGAACGAGGAAACCAAGGCCTCGGTCGCCAGCTATTTCAATCCGATCAAGCTCTCCGACGAGAAGCCCACCGAGAAGGGGCTGGAAAAGCCCGTTGAAACAAGCGAAGGCGAGGAAAAGAAGGAACGATCGCAGGTCGACGAGGACCAGGACAAGGTCGGTTCGGCAGCTGCCACAGGCGATGACCAGACCGCATCGTCAGGTGATGAAGCCAACTATTCCGAAGCCGATTTCTTCGAAAATCCCTATTCGGTTCTCGCTGAAATTGCCCAGGAAGTCGGTCAGCAGGCGAATGTCAGCGCCAAGGGCGAGGGCGGTGCCGCCGATTCCGGTCCTTCGACCGGCGCCCAGGGAGGCGAGGCCTATCGCGATCCCTTCGATCCGGATTTCTGGACGCAGCAGGTACAGACCTCCAATGGACCGCCGGGCGAGCCAACCGATGCCCAGACTCCTGGACAGCCGGCACAGACGGCAGAACAGCCCGTAGACCCGACCAAGCCGGAGCAGGAGATCGCTCTTGTCGTTCCCGGGCAAAAGCCGGCCGTCGATGGCACGGCCGCCGAAGCAATGACTGAGAGCAAGCCGGCCGAAGGCGAAACGCCGCAAAGCGAAGTCGGCAAGACCGAGCAGCCCGAGACCGGGACGGACGCCAAGTCCGACAGCGCCCCGGAAGTTGCCAAGGTCGAAGCGACGGCCGAGGCACAGCTCGAAGTGCAGCTCGCCGCCGCCGACAAGCTCAAGGCCGAGATCGAACAAGCCATCGGGGGCGCAGCCGGCAAGCTCTCAGAAGGGTTGCTGGTTACGCCGTCCGAAGGGGGGCTGCTGGTGACCATCAGCGACCAGAGTGATGCTGCAATGTTCAATGTCGGCTCTGCCGTGCCGCGTCGCGAACTGGTGCTCGCCATGGAAAGACTGGGCAAGCTGCTGCAGGAAAAGCCTGGTCGGATCGTCATTCGCGGGCACACCGATGGTCGCCAGTTCCGTGGCAACGAAAACGACAACTGGCGTCTGTCGATGGCGCGTGCGCACAGCGCCTATTACATGCTCGTTCGCGGTGGATTAAGCGAAGAGCGCGTCGAGCAGGTTTCTGGTTTCGCAGACCGGCGCCTTCAGGTGCCGGATGATCCGCTGGCCGAATCCAACCGCCGCATCGAGATCCTGATCGAAGCGGAGCAGGGATAGTCTATGCGCATCCGGCGATTGTCCCTCAGTCTGCTGCTCTCTGCTCTGGTCGTAATTCCGGCCGGATCGCTGAGCCTTGCGCAGACGGTGGACGAGACGCTCGAGCCCTACCGGATGCTCCGTTCCTTGCAGTTTGTTCAGGACACGGTCGTTCGCGGAGACCACTCCGCAGCAGACATGCAGCGTTTCATGCTGGGGACGATCGACGAGCGGCTGCGCACGGCGGATCCGAAGATCTTCCAGGATCCGCGCAACGTCGATGCTGCCCTGATCTACGCCATGAGCGGCGGCAACCCCGCAACCCTGGAATACCTGGTTGCCAGGGACGTTGATGGAAACTTCGACAATCGCGTCAGCGATGCGCTGCGTAAGTATCTGAGCGGCAAGGGCACTCTGATCGCTAAATCGCTTGGCGACATGGCAACCGAATACAAGAATGCCAAGATCGGTCCCTATCTCGCGCTTGTGGCTGGTAATGTAACGCTTACCAAAGACCCTGCTGCGGCTCTGAAATTTTACGATTGGGCACGTCTGACGGCGCCCGGAACTATCGTCGAGGAGGCCGCGCTTCGCCGGTCTCTCGCGGTCGCCGTTGAGGCCAAGATCGTCGACAAGGCATCGCTTTACGCCAACGGCTACGCCCGTC
>JAIXSF010000223.1 GCA_027484835.1 Rhizobiaceae bacterium
AGAAGCTGGGCGCAGACGAGCGAGGCCATGGTGTCTTCGACCGGGCCCGTCAGGAAGATGATCCGCTCCTTCAGCAGTCGAGAAAAGATGTCGTAGGAGCGCTCGCCACGATTGGTCTGCTCGACGACCATCGGCACCAGAGCGAGAGCGGTATCAACGGGATTTCTCATGTCGGTCCTTTTCAAGCCTCTCCCCGGCACTCTGGTGGCGGGAATCACGTAATCTCTGTCAATCCCTACATAGAGTGTCCGCACCCCGACATTCAAGACACGAGGACGGATATCCTTAATAGCGGGAACCGGCGCACAGCCCGAAGACGCTAAGGATCCGGACGGTTTGCCCGCCTGGGGAGCCGAGCGAGCTGCGGGCATGCACAAGAAGACGCTTACATGGTGAAAATTCGGTAAGCACCAGCCCGATTAGACCGTAGAGTGCCGCTCCTCGGCATCAGTTCCTAGGAACTGATTAACCGGTCTGAGCCATTCTTGAACGATATTCTCGCTCCTTGTTTCAGGAAATTGCATCGTGATCGACGTGAAGACTGCGTTTCTGCTCTGGGTTATCCAGGCCGGAACGCTGGCGGTCCTGCTGATTGCCATCTGGCTGCATGCACGAGACCAGCGTCATTTCCTCTGGTTCGGTGTGGGATTTGGACTGCAGGCGCTCGGCCTCGGGATGGTGGGTCTGCGAGACCAAATCCCGGATTTCATCTCCATCCAGGTCGGCAACGTGATTTCGCTCCTCGGCTTCATCTGCTGGGGCACCGCGCTCTGTGCCTTCGACGGACGACGACCGCCGCCCTATGTCGCGGCACCGGCCGTCATCTGGATCCTTGCCAATCTCGTCCCCGCCCTCAGGACTGAAATGGGCTACCGGATGGCGATCTACGACGTTGCGGCGGCTGCCGGGCTCGTCACGCTCGGGATTATTGCGCTCACGGGCACGTTCAGCACGCGGCGCTATCGCATCATGCTGGCCATTGTCTGGTTCCTGCAGGCTGGCTCCTGCCTCGTCTTCGCCTATATTTCTACACGTCTCATGCCGCGGAGCTTCAACGAGATGACCCTTGCCGTTGCCGTCAGTATCGTCGGACTGATCTGTTTCGTGACCGCAATCACGCTGATTGCGAAGATGATGATGGACCGGTCCGAAGAGCGGCTGCAGGAGCTGGTGCGCACCGACCCGCTGACGGGGGCGTTCAACCGGCGCGGCTTCACGGAAGCTTATCTGGGTCTGGTCGACACCTCGCCGTCTGGCGCCATCGGCTTGATCATCTTCGATCTCGATCATTTCAAGCAGGTCAACGACGTCTATGGCCACCAGGTCGGCGATGCCGTGCTTCTCGAGTTTGCGGCGATCTGCAAGTCGCTGCTGCCACAACGGGCAGCCTTCGGGCGAACGGGCGGCGAAGAATTTGCCGCGGTGCTGGCCATCAACGAAGCCCGTGATGCGGCGCTGTTTGCCGAAACCGTCCGGCTGGCACTTGCGGAGCGTGAGATCAGGACCGACACCGGGACCATCTACGTCACCACGAGCATCGGCATCGCCATCGCAACGATCGCAAACGCCGATCTCGACCGCATGATGGCGCAGGCGGATTCGGCGCTATATGCGGCGAAAGCGCAGGGCCGAAACCGCACGGCGGTCAAGTCGGGCGCGACGGTGGTCACCGTTCCGCCAGCCCGCAACGACAGCGTCGACGATCAGGCGGACCGGCAGGTGGCGATCCTGAAGCGCATCGCTGCTGTCGGGAACAATCTCGACAACTGAGGGCGGACCTCCCCTTGCGGATCGGCGCGCAGGGGCTAAACAGGAGCCATGACACAAGACGCTTCCCTCTCCATCGACCCGGCCACACGTCGCGTCTCTCTCGACGCACGCGATCCGGCTTTCTTCAGCGATCCGAACCGCACCTATGCGGCCCTGCATGCGAGCTGTCCGACCTTCTTCTGGGAAGAGCAGAAGCAGTGGTTCTTTACCGGCTACGACCATGTGAACGCGCTGCTGCGCGACCGCCGCTTCGGCCGGCAGATCCTGCATGCCGCGACGCGCGAGGAACTGGGCCTGCCCGAGCCTGCCGCCCATACGCGCCATTTCGACAAGGCCGAGGAGCATTCGCTGCTCGAGATCGAGCCGCCGGAGCACACGCGGCTTCGCACGCTCGTCAACCGCGCCTTCGTTTCCCGCCATGTCGAGAAGATGACGGGCGAGATCGAAGAGCTGGCGAACCGGCTGATCGACGGCTTCGAGAAGGACGGCAAGACCGAGCTGCTATCCACGTTTGCCGACATCATTCCGGTGACCATGATTGCCCGGATGATCGGCATCCCGGAGGAAATGGGACCGCAGCTCCTCACATGGAGCCACGACTATGTCGGCATGTATATGTTCAAGCGGACGCGCGCCGATGAAGAGGCCGCAGACCGCTCGGCAAAGGAATTCGCCGACTACGTGCGCAGCGTGATCGCGGAGCGTCGCGCCGAACCACGCGACGATCTCCTGAGCCACATGATTCACACCGAGCACAAGGGCCAGTTCCTCACCGAGGACGAGCTGATCTCGACCACGATCGTGCTGCTCAATGCCGGACATGAAGCGACCGTGCATCAGATCGGCAATTCGGTTCGGGTGATCCTCGACAGCGGGATCGATCCGGCAACCCTGTTTACCGACGAGAAAACGACCGAGCGCACCGTCGAGGAGACGCTCAGGATCTGCGCGCCGGTGCACATCTTCCAGCGCTGGTGCCTGGAGCCCTGCGAGATCGATGGCGTCAGCTTCAAGCGTGGCGACAAGGTGAGCATGATCCTGGCGGCCGCCAATCTCGATCCGCAGAAGTTCACGGAGCCACTGACCTTCAAGCCGGGTCGCGACGAAGGCGCCAATCTCTCCTTCGGCGCCGGCATCCATTTCTGCATCGGCGCGCCGCTCGCCAGGCTCGAGCTCAACATCGTGCTGCCGCTGCTCTTCAAGCGGTTGCCGGGCCTGAAGATCGCGGAGACGCCTCAAGTGAAGGATGTCTACCACTTCCACGGGCTGGAGCGGCTCGACCTTACCTGGTGAGGTCGGTCGCGTCTGCGTAGCGAGCCGTGAGGGCCTCGACAGCAAGACGCATGGCGAGCCGCAGTTCCGGCGGCTCGAGAACCTCGACCTCCGTTCCGAGCTTCAGCATTTCGGACACGGCCATGCGCTCATGGGCCACGGGCAGCCGCATCACCCGCCAGCCCTGCTTGTCGGTTTCGCCAATGAATTCAAGATGGGCGCGGACATAGGGCGGGGCCATGTGTTCGATTTCCTTCAGCCCCCAGGCTGAAATACGGATCACGGCCCAGTTCGGGTAGAGCTCGAGTTCGAGGCGGCGGGTGTTTTCGTTCCAGTATTCGGCGAGATCGAAATCTTTCGGCCACTCGAAGCGCTCTTCCGTGACAATGAGGTCGAGGACACGGGAGATGCGGTAGGTGCGCGGTGTGTCGTCGACCCGCGCGACCAAATACCAGGCGCCCCCCTTCATCACGATGCCGAGCGGCTCGGCCACACGGTTCTTCTCCGCCTTCCAGGAGCGGTAGCGCATGCGGATGCACTTGGAGTTCCAGACAGCATCGGCAATTGCCTGCAGATAGACGGGCTGCTCACCCTCGGCGAGCCAGGCAGGTGCGTCGAGATGGAATTTCTGCTGCATCCGCCGCGCGCTTTCGCGCAGGTCTTCCGGCAGGGCGGCCGTCAGCTTCTTCTGGGCACCCGCCATCAGCGATCCCAGGCCGAGATCGGCAGCGGCCCCGGGAATGCCGGAGAGGAACATGGCCTCGGCCTCGGCGGGCGTGAGACCGTTGAGACGCACGCGATAGCCGTCCAGCAGCCGGTAGCCGCCGTCCGAGCCGCGCTCGCTGTAGACCGGGATGCCCGAAAGCGAGAGCGCATCGATGTCGCGATAGATGGTGCGGACCGAAACGTCGTTTTCGTCGGCCAGTGCCTCTGCCGTCACCAGCCCCTTTGCCTGCAGGGTCGTCAGGATGTTGATGAGCCGGCTCGCCCGCATGGAAAAATCTCCCTTTCGACCATCATGCTAAACCAACCTGACACAATCTGACAGGTATCGCGGCGCATTCTCCCTTCGTCGCCAAGCGGCGCATCCAATTTGAAAATGGGAGACTTCCAATGAGCAAAGACCATCAGATCACCCTGTTCTACTCGCCCCAGACCCGCGCCACCGGTGCACGCGTGCTGATGGAAGAATTGAAGGTGCCCTATGATCTGCATGTGCTGAACATGAAGACGGGAGAGCAGCGCCAGCCGGCCTATCTGGCGATCAATCCGCTCGGCAAGGTGCCGGCGGTGCGCGTTGGAGAAACCTTGATCACCGAACAGGGCGCGATCTATCTCTATTTGGCCGATCTTTTTCCCGAGGCAGGCCTTGCCCCTGCTCTCACGGACCCGGATCGCGGCGCTTATCTCCGCTGGCTGTTCATCTATGGCAGCTGCTTCGAACCGGCGGTCGTCGATCGTTTCATGAAGCGTGAGCCGGGATCGATGAACGAGACGCCCTATGCGAGCTACGAGTCGCTGATCGACATGCTGGAAGAAGCACTCAAA
>JAIXSF010000310.1 GCA_027484835.1 Rhizobiaceae bacterium
GACCTGGCCTGCGCCGACCGGCGTCAGCGTCAATGTTTCGGGCGACCAGTTCAAGGATCCGTTCTTCGTCACCCATATCCTGGATTGTCTTGCCGAGACGGGCCTCAGCCAGGAGCGTCTGACGATCGAGGTGACCGAGGCGGTGTTCTCGGTCGATATCGACCTCGTCTGTACGAGCCTTGCCGAACTCCGCTCGGCCGGGGTGCGCATCGCGCTCGATGACTTCGGCACAGGCTTCTCGTCGATCAACAATCTCCGCCTTTTCCCGCTCGACGAGTTGAAGATCGACCGGTCCTTTGCCGGGCAGATGATGGAAACGAGCCAGGGCGCCAAGCTTGTCGATCTGATGCATAAGCTGTCGGAGACCTTCGAGATCCGCACGACCATCGAAGGGATCGAGACGAAGAACCAGCTCGATTTCGTCAAGCTTCTCGGTATTGGCGAGGCGCAAGGCTATCTGTTTTCGAAGCCTTTCGCTGCGGGTGAAGTCCTGGGTTATCTGCAGGCGAGCCTTCCTCGGCCGGCAACGCCGGCACGGACCTGACAAAACAGCGGAAAAAGCTGGCAGCGCAGATCCGTGACTTTCGCAATCAACGCTTTCCTGCTTCGATGACCGTCAGGTCGAGGAGAGCAAGATGCAGTTTCTGGTGAAGTGGGTCGTCCGGGTTTTGCTGGCGCTGGCTGCCGTCGTCGTGGTCGCCACCGTGTGGATCCTCGTCTTTCCGCCCGAGCTACTGCGGGTCGGGACCGGCTATGCCGCCAAGATCGTCTGCTCGAATGTCTTCATTGCCGGGCGGGATGCCGACGAGGTGCTGCGCGAGGATGTGCAGGCGCCCGGACATCCGCTTCTGAAACTGGTCGCAGCCGATGTCGATATCGAGGGTGGGGTCGTGCGGACTGCCATGATGGGCATGGTCGCGCCGTCCTATGCCGTTCATCGCGCCGGTCTCGGATGTGCCAATGTCGATGAGACGCAGATCTCGGCAGTCCGCGAACAGGCGGCCCCCGTCCCGGATGGCGCTGCTTCCGACAGCAGTCTGCCCTGGCCGGAAGGCGAGGGGAGTGTTTCCGCTGATCCGCGACTGGTTGACCTGCTTTCTGATTCGTCGCTCACCGGACCGTCGATGCGTGCTGTCGTCATCGTCAAAGACGGGCGCATCATTGGTGAAACCTATGGTGCCGGGTTCAACGAACGCACGCCGCTGCTTGGATGGTCGATGACAAAGACGGTCACCGGCGTTCTCGTCGGTCTCCTGGCTGCCGAGGGGCGTCTCGATCTTGATGCCCGGCAGCTGTTTCCGGAATGGTCCGGCGATGATCGTCGGGAGATCGGCCTGTCTGACCTGCTGGCGATGCAAAGCGGTCTGCGCTTCAACGAGAGTTATGGCGACGTGACCGACGTCACGCGCATGCTTTATCTCGAACGGGACATGGGAGCCTATGTCGCGTCGCTTCCGGCAGAAACGGAGCCGGCTTCCCGTTTCAATTATTCCTCGGGCGAGACCGTGCTGCTTTCCCGCTACTGGATGTCGCGTTTTCCAAGCCAGGCGGAGGCACATGCCTTCCCGCGCAGGGCGCTCTTCGACGTGATCGGCATGGGTAGTGCGGTCCTCGAAGCCGATCAGACGGGCACCTTCGTTGGAGGTTCCTACCTCTACGCTACCGCGCGTGACTGGGCGCGGTTCGGGCTGCTTCTTGCACAGCAGGGACGTTGGGGAGGAAAACAGGTTCTCGATCCGTCGTTTATCGAGCGGCTCAACCGCCCAACCGAAGCGTCGGGTGGTGACTACACCTATGCTCAGGCCTGGCAAAACGGCCCGGGGGACAAGGATCGGAACTACGATCTATCCGATGATACCATTTGGGCTCTCGGCCATGACGGCCAATCGATTGCCATGGTGCCGTCGGAAGGGTTGGTGGTGGTGCGCCTCGGCCTGACGCCGCGGAAGCTGGACTACAAGCCCCAGAGGCTGGTTGAGGCAGTGCGCAAAGCCCTGCGCTGATCGCGAGCTCTTACTGCGTCAGGTGCAGCATGCCCTTGCGCTTGGCGTCGTAATAGTAGCCACGGGCATAGAGCCGGACTGCCTGGTCGTGATCGTTGTCCGCTACGAGCCATGCGCCCTTCAGATACTTCACCGCATATTTGATGTTGGTTTCGGCATCGAACAGGCCGTCGGCCGGGCCGTCGTAGCCCATGGCCTTTGCCGTGTTGTATCGGATCTGCATGAGGCCGTAATTGCCCTTGCTGTAAGCCGCCGGATTGTAGCGACTTTCGCGATGGACAACCCGGTGTACGAGATCGGCCGGTATTTCATAGAGCCGCGAATATTTCTCAATCAGGGCGTTAAGGCGTGTCGGGCCAACAGTTTCCGGCTTGCGTTCGGTGTCCAGCTCTTCGGGTGCGCCCGGGGGAGAGACGTCGAAGGGGTCGCCGAAACTTGTCAGCGCCGTCGTCCGGAGGGGCGCGGCATAGGCAAGAACGACAGGCGCCGGCTCGGAAGGCGCCGCGTTAGCGGTACTTGATGCGGCGGGGGCGAGGCCCGGAGGCGCAAGGGTCGCATTCGTCGTTGCGGCAGCGGAGGCGATCTGCTGGCTGCCAGCGGTCGTTACCGCCGTCGTTGTCGTCGTCGGTGCCGTGACCATGGCGAGCGCGTCGGTCGCGGCCGTCTGCGGAGCGGTCGCCGACAAGGCGGAGGCCTTCAGCGCCGGGATCGGAGCGGCTGTCGCGGTTCCCGGAATGATCGGGGCAGGGCCTGGATTTGCGGCTGCGAGTTCGGCCTGGGTCATGGATGCAGTCGTGCCTGCGCCGCTTGTGGCGGCCTCTGCAGCCGTTGCGGCCAGCATTTCCGGAGACTTCGGATTGGCACGGGGTGCGGAGGCTAGATCGGCCTTCACGCTCTCATCGATTGCCGTGCATCCGCCCAGTCCAGCCAAGAGTGAAGCTGCCATGCACAGAGCAATGCCGCGGTCGGTTCTGACGTTCATGCCACTATCCGTTACGAGATGCACGCGAAGTCGCCAGCAAATCACCCGGCGGTTCGTTTCCAATTCTTAATCTATGCCCGACATTGCGGCAAGCTTGCGGTCGGATACGCGTTCCAGACATTATTCCGGCGTCAGGCTGCGATCTTGCGATAGCCGGCCGTGACCGCCTTTGCGGCGATCAAGACCGTGCCGCCCGACCGATTGACCGTACGACGAACCACATGTTTTCTGATGGTTTTCCGAACGCGGTCTGCGAAAAGTGCATAGGTCAGGCAGGAGATCGTCGACAGCATCAGGAATACGGAGCCGAGGGCCACGGCCTGGGGCATGAAGGCGCTCGCGGGGCTTAGGAATTGCGGCAGAAGTGCGGCGACGACCAGACTGCTGCGCATGTCACGCACCTCGGTATCGGCGCAGCGCGCGATGACTCGCAGCGGTTTTTCCTCGGGGACATTGTCGTTGTCGGCGACAGGCTCCGTCCCGACCGGTGCGCGTGCAAGGCCAAGGCAGACCAGGCCGAGGAAGAGGAGACCGATCCATTGCAGGACGCTGAACGCCGCAGTCGAAAACGAGAGAACGGCCCAGCTGACGGCAAACGTCGCTGTGACCACCGCAAGTGTTCCAAGCACGCTGCCGGGAACCGTGGCGAAGGCGATCTTTCTGCCATGCGCGAGCGCGTAGGCAACCACAAGCCGTTTGCCTTGGCCGGGCACGACCAGAAACGCCGTTGCCACGACTGCGAACAGGATCAATGTAGCATGGGGCATGGCATTCACTCCTCCTCCAAGAGGAAGCCAGCTTTCCGGCGCAAGGTCAATGGATCGGACGGTAGTTCTGGCCGAGATAATCCATCACTTCTTTGAACCAGGGTGTCTCAAGGTCGAAGGGCTTGCCGCCCTTGATGCGCGGAAACTCGATGGTGCGCAGGCGTCCACCTTTGTCCTCGTCGTGACCGGTGACACCGGAGACCTTGTTCAGGCCGCTTTCCACGGCGAGGTCGACCATGCTCTGGATCAGGCGCAGATCCTCGTAGTTCGCGGGGGCCGAGCGGGCATAATAGCCTGACTTCTGGACCATGGAGCGGTCGGCATCGAGCAGTTTGGCGAAGTGCTTCTGGAACCAGTTTCCGACATTGATCGTGTCGAGCTTGACGTGACCAAAGGCGTCACGCTTGACCTCTTCGCCGGCCGCTTCCCGGTCGGCAACGATCTCGTCCATGCAGGCGCCTTCAGAGACGAAGAGCGTCACGAAGCCGGTGCGGTCCATGATGTCCTTCAGGCGGGCCGCTTCACCGTCCATGTCGAAATGAGTTTCCGGCAGATAGAGGCCGTCGATGTTCTTCAGCTCCTGGTTCATCATGAAGCCTTCGACATACTCGTTTTGCTTGGTGCGCTGCATGTAGGCGCGTGCTGTCGCGGCCGTCAGCCAGCCACAGTGTCGGCCCATGACTTCATGGATGACGAGGGTCCGCGGCGAGGCGCTCTGTTCATTGGAGACATGGTCGAAGAACCGGGCGCCGACTTCTGCCGCGGTCCAGGCGCCAAGCGTCTGCTTGATCGGGTAAACGTCGTTGTCGACTGTCTTCGGCAGGCCGACCACCGTCAGATTGTAGCCATTGGCCCCAAGATAGGCGGCAAGGTCGGCGGCCGTGGTGTTGGTGTCGTCACCGCCAATCGTGTGCAGGATGGTGACGCCGTCGGCAGCGAGGCGTTCGGCGGCTACACGCAACGGGTTTTCGCCTTCCTTGACGAGGCCGCGCTTGACGCAATCGGCGACATTGGTGAGCTTCACGCGGCTGTTGCCGATCGGGGAACCGCCATAGCGATGCAGAACATGCGCCTTTTCACGCATCTCCCTGGTGATCTCGATCTTGTAGTCCATCAGCAGGCCGCGGAAGCCGGACTTGTAGGCGATGAGCTCAACCTCGGGCGCGATGTCCGTGTAGCGCTCGATCAAGCCGCCAACAGCGGAGGAGAGACAGGGCGCAAGGCCCCCGGCGGTCAACATCGCGACTTTCTGCTTGGCCATCTTTCCTCCTCGGGCAGTTCACTCGCCCGTCTACTGACTGCAAAGGTGGCAAATGGATGCGACAGCCAAGGCGGGCTGTAAAGCCAAAAAATCAAGGAAAACGGGCGTTTCGCACGCTTGGTGTGGCGATCTTCGATTATAATCGTTTCAATCGACTGGTTGCGTGACCGGCGCTCTGTGGAAAAGCTCGCCTGCCGCCCCAGGGGCTTGATACACTGCCTTCTTCAGGAAAACGGATTCAAGATGAAGAAACTTTAATCCTCGGTATTGGCCCCGACTCCTTGCTTTTTCTGGGTATATTTGGTCAAGCTTTCTGCATGATCTTCGATTTCGCCTGCGAACAAATATCGTCTTTCTGGGACCGGCTGCTCGGCGCAATCGGTGACGCTGCCGGCAACGTGATCGGCAGCATCGTTGAGGCGGTCCGCACGGTGTTCGAAGGCGATCCCGAAACCCGGCGGCGCGTTTCCTTCTCGGTGGCCATCATTGCGCTTTCGGCGAAGATGGCCAAGGCCGACGGTGTCGTCTCGAATGCCGAGGTTGAAGCGTTTCGGAAGATCTTCGAATTTCCGCCGGAAGAGGCCCGAAACGTCGCGCGGCTTTACAATCTGGCCCGCCAAGACGTGGCCGGCTTCGAGACCTATGCCAAGAATCTCGCCAGCATGTGCCGGACCTGCGATGAGTTCTGCCCGGTGCTCGAAGACATCATCGACGCGCTGTTCCATATCGCGAAAGCTGATGGCCTAGTGCACGAAAAGGAGCTCGCGTTTCTCGCCCGGATCGCTGAACTCTTCGGTATCTCGGACGAGCGGTTCGAGTCGATCACCGAGCGGCACATTCATCAGGACGGCGACCCCTATGGCGTTCTGGGCGTGAAGCCTTCCGACGATTTCGCCACGATCCGCAAGCGCTACCGGGCGCTGGCTGCCGAACATCATCCCGATCGTCTTCATGCGCGTGGCGTGCCGACAGAATTCCACTCCGTCGCCAATCACCGCATGGCGAAGTTCAATGCAGCCTATTCGGCGATCGAAAAGGCGCGCCGCGCGGCATGACCTCGTTTACTGCCGACTACGGGCGGGCGGAGGTGTGCCCGTCGCCCAATCACGGCGAACGACTCGGCGTCGAACGGCCGGATATCCTGCTTCTCCACTACACAGGCATGCCCTCGGCCGAGGGCGCTCAGGCATGGCTCTGCAATCCGGAGAGCCAGGTTTCCAGTCATTACATCGTCCATGAAGACGGGCGGGTGGTGCAGATGGTCCCCGAGATGCGCCGCGCCTGGCATGCAGGCAAGAGTGTGTGGGCCGGCGAAACGGATATCAATTCCCGATCGATCGGGATCGAAATCGCCAATGCAGGTCATCCCGCCGGCCTTCCGGATTATCCCGCGCGGCAGATCGAATCCGTCATCGAATTGTGTCTCGAATGCGTCGAAAGGCACGGGATCGTGCCCGAACGGGTGCTTGCACACTCCGATGTGGCCCCTATTCGCAAGGTCGATCCGGGTGAAAATTTCCCTTGGGAGACCCTGCATCGGGCAGGCGTCGGGCACTGGGTCGAGCCCTCTGTCATCGGGGGAGGACGCTTCTTCCAACGCGGTGACCGCGGCCAGCCGGTGGAGGCACTACAATCAATGCTGTCCTTCTATGGTTACGGTATTGAGATCTCTGGAGAATTCTGTGCGCAGACCGAGGGCGTCGTCGCCGCTTTCCAGCGTCATTTCCGGCAAGCCAAGGTTGACGGCGTGGCCGACAGCTCGACCATCGAGACACTGCATCGGCTGCTGACGAGCCTGCCGCGTTTCACCTGATCTGCACCGTTCTGGTCCGGTCGTAAAGCCAACCTGGTCAACGTTCAAACGGTCGTTTTGTTGCAGCGCCACAGGAATTCCTCATTGGGCCGTTCTAAAGGACGGGCTGAACGGCGCCGGCGGTTCCCTTGAGGACACGGCGCAGAGATCAACTCAAGAAAACCGAAACGGGCAGCCCGAACGGGCTCGCGACGCATGACCTGCGTCCGCTTTGACGCGCGCCGATTGTGGTTTTCACCTGGAGACTGAACCTTCCCATGACACGACGTTTTGTTGCTGCTGCGGCATGCCTCGCTCTTCTTTTGTCTCACGCTCAGGCAGCCCTTGCTGGCGGTGAGGAGCGTCGCTTCAAGAAGCCGCTGAAGACCATTTCCCGCGATGCCGGCTATCCCGTTGCTCCCGCCTTTTCCAAGAGCCCCTACAGCGCAATCATCACCAAATACGCAAAGAGCTACGGCGTGCCTGTCGATCTTGCGCATGCCGTCGTCCGGGTCGAAAGCAATTTCAACCCCAAGGCTCGCGGCAGTGCCGGTGAAGTGGGGCTCATGCAGATCAAGCCCGCGACGGCACGGGCCATGGGCTATCGCGGCAAGACGAAGGGCCTTTACGATCCGGAGACCAATATCCGCTACGGCATGAAATACCTGTCGATGGCCCATGAACTGGGTGGTGGCGAAACCTGCGGGACGATCCTGCGCTACAATGCCGGTCACGCCGCCAAGCGCATGAATCCAGTCTCGAAGCGTTACTGCGGCAAAGTGGTTGCCCTGATCGGCAACTGACAAAGAGCTGTGACGGAGCCTTCGGTGCGACTGGACAGACCGGTTCGCCATGCTATCACCGGACACAACGTAAGGATGGTGACGCATGGTTGAGCGGTTCAAGTCGATTGTCGTTGGTCGAGGCATGATGGGGGCGGCGGCTGCCCGCCATCTCGCGCTGCAGGGTGACGGCGTTGCCGTCATCGGACCTGACGAACCGAAGGACTGGGCAAACCATCAGGGCGTGTTTGCCAGCCACTACGACGAAGCCCGCATCACTCGGACGATCGATTCGAACCCGGTCTGGGCTCGGCTCGCCAACCGCTCGATCGCCCGTTACGGCCAGATCGCGGCCGACAGTGGCGTGAACTTCTACGACGAGGTTGGCTGCCTGATTGTCGGGCCGAAGCGCGGCGGACGTGATCCCTATGTCGGTCAGGTCGAGGCTGCGGCCCGCGGGCTCGGCGTCTCGATCGAAATGCTCTCGGATGCCGCGCTCAGATCGCGTTTCGGATATTTCGAGTTCGGGTCCGACTGCGAAGGTGTCTACGAGGAGCGGAACGCCGGCTACGTCAACCCAAGGCGGCTTGTCGAGGCACAGAGCATTCTTGCCGAGAGGGCTGGCGCCCGTGTGATCCGTCGGACGGCAGTGTCCGTTCGGGAGGAGGGTGGGCTTGCGATCGTCACCACCGACGATGGGGCGGTCTATTCGGCCGAGCGCGTGCTGGTCGCTGCCGGTGGTTTTTCGATCAATGAAAATCTGCTGCCCCGGCCAATCGACCTCAAGGTCTATGCGCGTACCGTGGCCTTCTTCGAAATACCCGACGACAATCTCTCGGCTTATGCGGGCATGCCGTCGCTCATCCATCAGCCGGATGATCCGGTCGATCACATCTACCTGCTGCCGCCGGTCCGCTATCCCGACGGCAAGACCTATCTGAAGATCGGCGGAGATCCGGACGATCTTCAGCTAGAGACCGAACCGGAGATTCGCGCCTGGTTCCGCCGCGGCGGACGGCTCACTACACGGGATCACCTGCACCGGATCATCCGCCAACTCGTGCCGTCGCTCGCCGAAGCGCCGATCTCGATGGCGGCCTGCGTCACCTCCTTCACGCCGGAGAACTACCCGGCCATCGGGTTCGCCGGCGAGCGAATCGCCGTTCTGACTGGCGGTTGCGGTGCGGCTGCCAAGAGTTCCGACGAGATCGGAAGGCTGGGCGCCGAACTGATCCAGCATGGCCGAATCATCGATGACGCCTATGGCGACGTCTTCCAGCCGGTCTTCAGAGACTGATTCACCAAAAGCTACCAAGTGGCCTTCGAGGCTCGCTTTTCGTTGGCAATCGGGCAACGGGTCGGCTAAGGACCGCTTGCCAGTTGGCTGGGCAGCCGCGCTCTACCAATGCCGAAAGGCGGTAGGGGGAGGAAAGTCCGGGCTCCACGGAAACACGGTGCCGGATAACGTCCGGCGAGGGCGACCTCAGGGAAAGTGCCACAGAAAGCAAACCGCCTCGCATGCGAGGTTAGGGTGAAAGGGTGGGGTAAGAGCCCACCGCGTCGCTGGCAACAGGGACGGCACGGCAAACCCCACCGGGAGCAAGACCGAATAGGGATGACGCGGGTGCCGCGAAAGCGGTGCTACAGCCTGTTTCCGGGCCAGTCATCCGGGTGGGTTGCGCGAGGCAGCGTGCAAACGCTGTCCCAGATGAATGGCTGCCACGTCCCGGGAAACCGGGGCCATACAGAACCCGGCTTACAGGCCAACTGGCAAATTTCCCCCTTTTTCGACTTTCGAGCGAACCGTCTGAATTGAAAGGCGGAACATGCTTTCGACGCCAGATCACGTTTACGGCAGAGCGGGCGGAAAAGGTCACGGAAAACAGCCGTTTCTAACCATTCGTTAAGCTTAACCGCCTATCAATATTTGAATCGCGGAAAGGGCTCATCCCGACCGTTCCCATTGACGCCCATATTGTCCCATGGTATCCCAACTTCATGCCGTTGCGGGGGTCGTTTCATCCCCAAGGTCCCGAGTTTCAGGTGCTTTCTCTCGTCTTTCGGGCGGGTGCCTCGCGGGTGTGGCGGTTGGCGTATCCATGTGTATCCGGGGGTCTGTGGACCCTTCGTTCAAGGGGAGGTCGGTGGTCGTTGATGAGCCGCTTCCTGTCCAACGCGACAAACAGGATCGATGCGAAGGGGCGGGTTTCCGTCCCTGCGGCGTTTCGCGCCGTGCTGGTGCAGCGCGGAATTCAGGAGCTTTATTGTCTCCAGGATTTCGTCTATCCGGCGATCAATATCGGTGGTCCGGATCTGCTCGAGCGGTACGAGCGGAAGATGGCAGCCGAGGATCCCTTCGCGTTGGAGGCAAACGAGATGTCGCTGCTGCTTCATGGTGGCGGCGTCTTCATGCGACTCGATGCCGAAGGGCGATTGGCGGTGACGGATTTCATCCGGGATTTCACGGGGATTTCCTCGGAGGTCTGTTTCGTTGGTCGTTCGGATCATTTTCAGGTGTGGCAACCGCAGGCGTTTCACGAGGCGCAGGCGAGAGCCAGAGAGGTGGTCAGGCAGCGGGGCCTGCGCACCTAGAAAGACGGGGAAACGGAATGGCGGCGACTTCTGGCGAAGGTTATCCTGATGCCGATGGCGGACCGGTTCGCCACATTCCGGTTCTTCTCGCAGAAGTTCTGCATGCGCTCGAGCCGGAAGCCGGCAAGGTCATCCTCGATGGCACGTTCGGAGCGGGTGGCTATACCTCCGCGATCCTCGGCAAGGGCGCCGACGTCATCGCGCTCGATCGTGATCCCAATGCCATTGCCGGCGGCAAGGCATTGGTCGAATCAAGTGGTGGGCGGCTTGTGCTGCATCACACGGAATTTTCCAATCTCGCGGAATTTGCGCCGGACGGCGGGCTCGACGGCGTCGTGCTCGACATCGGCGTGTCTTCGATGCAGATCGACGAGGCCGAGCGCGGCTTCTCGTTCCAGCGCAACGGGCCGCTGGACATGCGCATGGCCGTTTCCGGCGTTTCGGCTGCCGATGTCGTCAATCGCGCCAAGGTTTCCGACCTGATCCGCATCTTCGGCTTCCTGGGCGAAGAGAAGCACGCCGGGCGAATCGCCCGCGCCATCGAGAAGCGCCGGGCGGTCGAGCCTTTCCAGACGACGCGCGAGCTCGCCAACCTCATCGAGACGGTCAATCCGCGTAAGGCCAAAGACAAGATCCATCCGGCGACGCGTGTCTTCCAGGCGCTTAGAATCTACGTCAACGACGAGCTCGGTGAACTTGCACAGGCGCTTTTTGCCGCCGAGCGGGCTCTCAAGCCGGGCGGTCGCCTTGTGGTGGTGACCTTCCACTCGCTGGAAGATCGCATCGTCAAGAAGTTCTTTTCCGAACGCTCCGGCAAGGCGTCAGGTTCGCGCCATCTTCCGATGGTCGAAGCGCGGGCGGCAACCTTCGAACCTGTCGGCAAGGGTATGGTCGCAGCCACTGAGGACGAGGCGGAGATCAATCCCCGGGCCCGCTCCGCAAAGCTGCGCGCCGGCATCCGCACCTCGGCTCCCGCCGAACGTGCCGACATGTCGATCTTCGATCTGCCTGACCTTGCAACTCTCGAAAAGATCGGAGGCTGACCGTGCTGAGACCCTTCGATTTCCTCATGATCGGCGCCATGCTCGCGGCAGCCACCGTCACCTACCAGGTCAAGCACAACACCGATAACAAGGCGGCCGAGGTGCGTCGCCTCGAGGCGGAGATCAAGCTTGAGAAGGATACCATCGACCTGCTGAAGGCCGACAAGGCTCTGCTGACCCAGCCGAACAGGCTCGAGCGACTGGTGCAGACCTATGCTGCCGAACTGCAGCTCGCGCCGACCGAGCCGAGCCAGCTGGCCCGGCCGATGGAGTTGCCGATGCCGAAGGACCATGTTCCGGTTCCTGAAGCCGAGGAGGGGGAGGTGCCGAACGTCAGTGCGGCCGCGCCTTCCGACCCCATCAAGGACCTCATCACGACAGGATCGGTGAACCGCTGATGACCTTTCTTTCGCGAATCATGCTTCTGAAAAGCCGGGCGCATTTCTCGACCGACGTTCAGCGCGGCGGGGCGGTGGTAAACGGCGCGACGTTCAAGGGCACCGGCAAGCGCAAGACCGAAATGGCGAAAACGCGCGTCGGCCTGATGATCGCCGGCTTCTGTGTTGCCTATGCCGTCATCGGCGGCCGTCTTGTGCAGTATGGGCACGCCCAGCCGGAAACCGTCTCCAGCATTCTGCCTGCCGATCGCCTGATGGCTTCGCGCCCCGATATTCTCGATCGCAACGGCGAAGTTCTGGCCACCGACATTCGGACGGTCTCGCTGTTTGCCGAGCCACACAAGATTGTCGATCCGGATGAGGCGGTCGAGCGTCTCGCGACGGTGCTCAAGGACCTCGACGTCAAGGATACCTATCGCAAGCTGTCGTCCAATTCGCGCTTCCAGTGGCTCCGCCGCCAGCTGACGCCGAAGCAGCAAAGCCAGATCCTGGCGCTCGGCATCCCCGGCATCGGCTTTCGACCGGAGAAGCGCCGCTTCTATCCAGGCGGGTCGACCGCGTCGCACATCGTTGGTTACGTCAATATCGACAATCGCGGCATGGC
>JAIXSF010000320.1 GCA_027484835.1 Rhizobiaceae bacterium
GCCGCGCGGTGCAACCCCGATCGATTTTGCCTATGCCGTTCACACCAATGTCGGCGATACCTGCGTCGGCGCCAAGATCAACGGCTCGATCATGCCGCTGGTCACCCGCCTGTCGAATGGCGACGAGGTCGAGATCATACGCTCAGGCGTGCAGGTGCCGCCTGCCGCCTGGGAAGAAATCGTCGTCACCGGCAAGGCGCGTGCCGCCATCCGCCGCGCCACCCGCATGGCGATCCGCAAGCAGTATGCGGGCCTTGGCCAGCGCATTCTGGAACGGACCTTCGAGCGCGCCGGTAAGGTTTTCACGAAGGACATCCTGCGCCCAGCCTTGCATCGCCTCGGCCAGCGCGATGTGGAAGACGCGATCGCGTCGGTCGGTCGCGGCGAGACCTCCTCGCTCGACGTGCTGCGCGCCGTCTTCCCCGATTACCAGGACGAACGCGTCACCGTGAAGCCGTCCTCGGACGAGGGCTGGTTTGCGATGAACAGCGCAAACGGCATGGTGTTCAAGATCCCTGGTCCCGCCCATCCGAAGGGCGACGTGCCGACGGCCGGCGATGGACCAGAGCCGCTGCCGATCCGCGGCCTTTCCGGCAATGCCGAGGTGCATTTTGCGCCGGCCGGCGCCGTGCCGGGCGATCGCATCGTCGGCATCATGGAAGACGGCAAGGGCATCACCATCTACCCGATCCAGGCGTCCGCCCTGCAGCGCTTCGAAAACGAGCCGGAGCGCTGGATCGACGTGCGCTGGGATCTCGACGAGGCGAACAAGTCGCGCTTCGTCGCCCGGATCCTGATCAATGCGCTGAACGAGCCGGGTACGCTGGCAACAGTCGCGCAATGCGTCGCCCGCCTCGACATCAACATCCGCGTTCTCAACATGATACGCATTGCCACGGATTTCACCGAGATGGGTATCGATCTGGAGGTTTGGGACCTGCGCCAGCTCAGCCAGTTGCTGGGTGAGTTGAAGGAACTGGACTGCATCTCGACGGTCAAGCGCGTCTACGACTGACGCCGCCGAGGTGCGTCAGACATGGCACGGGCGGCAATGCGCCGCCCGGTCGCCACAATCCGGGGCGCTTTGCCTGTCTTTTGATCACGATCTTGCCCAAATCGTAAACCTCGACCCCCTCGTTATGCGCCTTGCGCATGGCTGACTTCAGTTCTTGTCTCTGGTGGATTGTGCGGCGCACCATTATCTTCCAGTCAACAGATGAAGAGAAAGAACTGAGGACAAAACGATGTTTACTCCGGTCCGCAAAATCGCCCGCGCCCTCCGCGTCCCGACTGCTGCTGAGCGCGAAATGAACTACCTGAATGGCGCCCGTGACCTGGTCGACCTGGAATACCGCCAGCGCGAAATCGATCGTGGCATGTTCCGCCGCGGCTTCTGATCGATCGATCCGCTCAATGCCTGTCCTGACGCCGGTTTTCGCCGGCGTCTTGCGTTTTCAGGGGCGCAGTTGACCGCGCTCTCTTGCCGGGTGGGTACCCGATCCACTACATGTGCGACATGCTGTTTCGACGCCGGCAACCGATTTCCAGACTGAACAAGCTGCGTGAGCTCTTCTGGCCGCGTCGGGGCTTTTCCCGATCCTTGCGCTATCTGAGCAAGCGTGTCCTGCGCCTCTCGGCGACGCCGCACGCGATTGCAGCGGGCGTCGTGGCCGGTGTGGTCTCGTCCTGGACACCCTTCATCGGACTGCATTTCCTGATCGCCTTTGCCATCGCCTATCTGGTCGCCGGCAACATGGTGGCAGCGGCGATCGGCACGGCCTTCGGCAATCCGCTCACATTCCCGTTCATCTGGGCGGCCACCTGGGAGGTCGGCCATCGTCTTCTCGGCAACGGCAACCCCGTTTCGGAGGGGCTCGATCTCGAGCACTCCTTCTCACTGGCAAGCCTTGGCAGCATGTGGCAGCCGATCCTCAAGCCCATGCTGGTCGGTGCACTGCCGCTTGCCTTGGTGAGCGGCATGATCCTTTACGCCCTCATTTACATCGCCGCGTCGAAGTTTCAGGCCCGTCGCCGCCTTCAGCTTGCCGAACGTGCCCGCCTGCGGCTCGCAGAGGCCCTTCAGGAAACGAGCGTCTGACCATGATCATCGGCATCGGAAGCGACCTTGTCGACATCAGAAGGATCGAAAAGTCGATCTACAGATTCGGTGAGAAATTCACCGCCCGGTGCTTTACCGAGGAAGAGCAGGCGCGCTCGAACGGCCGGAAGGACAGTGCCGCCTCCTATGCCAAACGTTTCGCCGCGAAAGAGGCGATGGCCAAGGCGCTCGGCACCGGTATTGCGGAAGGTGTTTTCTGGAAGGAGATGGGCGTCATCAACCTGCCCAACGGCAAGCCGGGCCTCGAGCTGACCGGTGGTGCCGCAAGATGCCTGGAGCGTCTTCTGCCGCCGGGCCATGTCGCCCAGATCCATCTCACCATCACCGACGAATATCCTTACGCCCAGGCCTTCGTCATCGTCGAGGCTCTGCCGGAAAGCCGCTGAGTTAACTGGTCGCGCTGGTCGACGCGCCTCCGCGGTTGCCGCGCGGGCGCGAAACGACTAGAGAAAGCACAAATTCGCAAGAAGGAACCGATCCGCGTGAGCGAAGACAAGAAGCAAAGTGCCCTTTGGGAAAACGTCAAGGTCATCATTCAGGCCCTGCTTTTGGCCATGGTGATCCGGACCGTGTTCTTTCAGCCCTTCACGATCCCGTCCGGCTCGATGATGCCGACGCTCCTCGTCGGCGATTACATCTTCGTCAACAAATTCTCCTACGGCTATTCGAAGTATTCGCTGCCTTTCTCGCCGGATCTCTTCGAAGGTCGCATCTTCGAGAGCGCGCCCGAGCGTGGCGACATTGCCGTCTTCCGCTTCCCGCCGAACCCGAGCATCGACTACATCAAGCGCGTTGTGGGCCGGCCCGGCGACCGCATCCAGGTGATCGGTGGCGTGCTGCAGGTGAACGGCCAGCCGGTGCCGAAGGTGCAGGACGGCGTCTTCACCTCCGACTACCGCATGGATCCGGGCACGGATGTCCCGGTTTTCCGCGAAACGCTGGACAACGGCGTGAGCTACGACACGCTCGATCAGGCCCAGAATACGCGCGGCGACGACACGCGTGAGTTCATCGTCCCGGAAGGCCATTACTTCATGATGGGCGACAACCGCGACAACTCGCTCGACAGCCGCTTCGACGTCGGCTTCGTGCCGGCCGAAAACCTCATCGGCAAGGCTTCGCTGATCTTCTTCTCGCTCGGCAACGACACCTCGTTCCGCGAAGTCTGGAAGTGGCCGGCCAACATGCGCTGGGATCGCCTGTTCAAGGTGGTCGAATGACAGTTAAGAAAGTGGTCGGCGAAAAGGATTGGGCGCAGCTTGAAGCTGCGATCGGCCATAAGTTCGCCGACCGCGACCGCCTGCTGAGGGCGCTGACACATGCCAGCGCCCAGGTTTCGCGGGGAAAGAAGGGCGACTACGAACGACTGGAATTCCTCGGCGACCGGGTGCTCGGCCTCTGCGTTGCCGAAATGCTGTTCACCACTTTCCGCGATGCGACCGAGGGCGAGCTCTCGGTTCGGTTCAATCAGCTGGTGAGCGCCGAAGCTTGCGCCTCCGTTGCCGACGAAATGGAGCTTTACCGCTTCATCCGTACCGGCTCGGACGTGAAGAAGATCACCGCGAAGAACATGCTGAATGTGCGCGCCGACGTGGTAGAAAGCCTGA
>JAIXSF010000025.1 GCA_027484835.1 Rhizobiaceae bacterium
CGCCCTGCGCCCGGCTATCCGGCTCAGCCCGACCATACGGAAAAGGTGACGCTGTTCTCGCTGCTCGACGCCACCAAAGCGACCGGCGTGACCCTGACCGAGAGCTATGCCATGTGGCCGGGCTCGTCTGTCTCAGGACTCTATATCGGCCATCCCGAGAGCTATTATTTCGGCGTTGCCAAGGTCGAGCGCGATCAGGTCGAGGACTATGCGGCGCGCAAGGGCATGGATGTGCGCGAGGTCGAGCGCTGGCTGGGGCCGGTGCTGAATTATGTGCCGAAGGCCGAAGGCTGACGTCTGAGGATGGATTGGCGCTGCGGCCCCTCATCCCCCTGCCGGGACCTTCTCCCCGTGAACAGGGAGAAGGGGGTGAGACGCTAGCCACATTGGCCTTCTCCCCGCTTGCGGGGAGAAGGTGCCGGCAGGCGGATGAGGGGCTACCGCTGGGGTAGCGAATGGCGCCGAGCGGCGAACGCTAGCCTCACCCGCTGGATGAACACGCTCACAAACCGATTCCAAATTCGGCGATAAGGTATTGAGGCAGATTCCTAATTGCCTTTACGCCTCCAGCCGCAGCAGGATCGCTGTCGTGTCGTCGCTCTGTTTGTAGCGCGGATATTTCAACCCGTCCGGATCAACGGTACGCTCCATGTGACGCAGCTCCGTGACCAGTGACTTCAGCCCGGCTGTCGCCGCCCTCTGGATCAGCGTCGCTGCGTCGTAGAGCTTGTAGAGGGCGACGAGGTCGGCGAGGCCGTCGGAGCAAAGGAGGGCGGTGGCGCCGCCGCCGTAGATGGGCACGTCGACCATGGCCAGGTGATCGGCGGCTTCGGGGACGACGCCGAAGGTCCAGGTCGAGCCACCGGGCGTGTTCTGTCGCGCGCGCCCCTCGCGTAGGTTCGCCAGGGTTTCCGGATCACTGGTCGCGATGTTGGCCGCACCGATGCCGCCGAGGCGCGCAATGTGCTTGGCAGCCTGGTGCTGTTCCCATTCATAGGCACCAGGGATCGGGATGACGAAGTCGGACTGGCCGTTATCATGCAGGATATACAGGCAGCTGTCGCCGAGGCCGAACCAGCGGAAGCCGGTGTCGGTTGCCTGGAGGGCGGTCAGGCTGCAAAGAGGCCAGGCGTAACGTGGCTGGTCGCCAGCCGTTTCCAGGAAGGCCGTACGCGCCTCTTCGGAGACCTGTCGCAGAACGCTTTTGGGCTCTGCGCTGCGATCGAGGCGTTCTGCAAAGCGGATGGCCGCAAATTCTGCGATCCAGGCGGCGTCCGAGCCGTAGCCGTCCATGAGCTGGCGGTCGCCGAGGCCCGTTGCGCCGTCAATGACGAAAGCGGCGTGCCGGTTGTAGCCGAGGCGGTCCTCGTTCGGACGGCTTTCTTTGCCGGGATCCGAGATGGTGTCGATGATCGAGAGTTGCGGCATGGGGACCCCTGATAAACGCTGAACCGGATCGCTCCGGTCGGTCCTGCCTAGAGCATTTCCGGCAAAATCTGAATTGCCTTCAACGCTTCATCTCTCTGGTTTCACGCAATTCAGCTCGGGACTTTTTTGGGAACCGCTCTGGTATCTCGATAGAGGGCCGTCTGGTGTCAGCCCCCGGCAGCGCGAAAGCGCTTCATGATGTCGGTCCGGGTGGGGTCCGTCATGACGGTCGCGAGGCCGAATTCCAGCGGTGTGAGCTTAGCCTCGTCCGGATAGACGATTTCGTCGGCCAGGATCTCTGGTGGAAGCAGCCCGCGCACCCGGCTGTCGGTCGGCGTGCCACCGTTGACGAGATGCTCCCTTGCCGCAACTTCCGGCAAAAGCAGGTGGTTGATGAGGGCATGGGCGGCCGGCTTGTTGTGGGCCTTGGCGGGGATCGCGAAGTAGTCCGTCCAGATCTCGCCGCCATCGGTCGCAATCTCATAGGCGATTTCGGGGACGTCGCGATGCATCTGGCAGGCATCGTTGCTCCAGCACATGGTCATCCAGGCTTCCCCGGTACGCATGGCGGGCTGATAATCGCTTTCGATCGCAAACAGATGCGGCTTCACCTGCATCAGCAGATCTGCAGCCTTGGCCAGTTGGTCCGGCTCCAGCGAGTTGAAGTCGTGGCCGAGCGCGACCAGCGCGTTGCCAATCGCGGTCAGCTGGTAGTCGTGGATGATGGTCTTGCCGGACGCCTCTGTCATCGCGCGATCGAAAAAGTCCCGCCAGCTTTGCACCGGATCGAGTTCGTTCGAATTAAAGGCGATGCCTGTCGTTCCGGCATTCTTGGGAATGGCGTAGATCGAGCCTGCCATGACGCCCGGCTTCAGGAAGCGGTCTTCCTGAGCATTGAGGTCGAAATTGGGGATGCGACCGAGCTCGAGTGGTGCGAGCATATTCCGGTTCACATAGGGAGAGATCGCGTATTGGGTCGGCACGATGACGTCCCAGGCGCGTCCGCTTTCGAGCGCCTGCATGATGCCTTCGTTCGAGCCGATGATCGAGACATCCACCTCAACGCCATAAAGTGCTGTGAAATCCTCGAAGGTCTGGGGATCGTGATAGTTCGGCCAGGTGGCCAGCGACACCTTCTGGCCAAGCGTCGAGCCCGTGGAGGTCGCGAGACTTTTTCGGCGGGTGCCGTCCAAAAGCAGTCCGGCAGTACCCAGTCCCGCCACCGCCAGGAAGTGGCGCCGTGTCACGGAGCCGCGCTTCAGACGCATGAACTCTGCCATGAAGCCGTCGGCGTCGATGTCCGGTGATGTCTTCTGCTTGCTCACGACTGCCCTTGATCCGTTGCCGGTTTGGTGCAGTCGAATTTGACCATAAACGGGTTAACGCTATCACTCCATCAGAGGAACGGTTGCTGCATGAACCCTGTCAGAGCATCCGGTCGATGATGCTGATGCCGTTCTCGCGGAAACTGTCCATGGTGGCGAGTGCGGGTGCTGCCTCGGACAGCGTGATGCGGCGACCGATCAGGCGCTCGGGCGAGAGCTTGCCGGAGAGGATCATGCGCAGCATGGCGTCGTAGCGCCAGGACTGCATGCCGTGGCTGCCATAGATTTCGAGCTCGTGGGCGATGACGCGGGCCATGGGGATTGCCGGTGTCGCGTGATCGGCCAGCATCAGGCCGACCTGCACATGGCGACCGCGACGGCGCAGGTTGAGGATCGAATTGCAGCAGGTCTGCGGATGACCAAGGGCATCGACAGAAACATGGGCGCCGCCGCCTGTTACCTCGCGGACGGCTTCCGAGACATCGGCGACCGACCGGCTGTCGATGGTGGCGGAAGCGCCGAGCGCCTTTGCGAGTGCGAGCTTGTCTTCAGCGATGTCGATCGCCACGACATTGGCGCCGAGGGCGGCCCCGATCATGATTGCCGAGAGGCCGACACCACCGCAGCCGTGGACGGCGAGCCATTCGCCGCCCTGGAGGCGGCCCTGGTCGACGACGGCACGGAATGAGGTGGCGAAGCGGCAGCCGAGGCTCGCCGCCGTCTCATAGCTGATTTCTTCCGGGAGATGCACGAGGTTCTGGTCGGCATAGTCGATCGCGACATATTCGGCGAACGAGCCCCAATGGGTGAAGCCTGGCTGAAACTGTTCCTCGCAGACCTGTTGATTGCCGGAGCGGCATTCCATGCAGTGGCCGCAGCCGGAGACGAAGGGGACGGTCACCCGGTCGCCGACCTTGAAGCGGCGGACATCGCGGCCGACCGCCGCGATCGTGCCGGCGAGTTCGTGGCCGGGGACGTGGGGGAGGCGGATGTCGGGGTCATGCCCCATCCAGCCGTGCCAGTCGCTCCGGCAAAGGCCGGTCGCCTTGACGGAGATCACGACGCCGGCATTGGTCGGCGTCGGATCCGGCAGGGTCCGGATTTCCGGCGCTGCTCCGAAGGCTTCGTAATACATCGCGCGCATGGGATCCTCCGCTTGTCAAAATGCCGCCCTCGAGGACGGCATTCGACAGTCTTGTCTGATGATGTGGTTTGCCTCAGTCGGCAAGCAGGATCAAGGCGGTCGGGTCGATCTTCACGCCGACCGTGTCACCAACAACCGGAGGCTTGATGCCCGGATCATTGAAGGTGTCGAAGGACAGTGTCTTGCCGCCGACATTGATACGGGTGCGAATGACCGAGCCGAGGAACTGGCTGGACGCGACCACGCCGTGAACCGTTGCCATGTCGGCGCTGGCCAGCGTGCCGGCCTCCGGGCGCATGGCGAGCTGAATGGTCGAGCCATTGGCGGCCTGGATGGCTTCCTTGATCGCCAGCGTCTTGTCCCCGATTTGAACGATGCCGGCGCTCTGGTCGGTCACGACAGCGTCGAGCACGTTGAGCGTACCGACGAAGGAGGCGACGAAGCGGGTGGTCGGGCGGTTGTAGATCTCGAACGGCGTGCCGATCTGGTCCGCCTTGCCGGCATTCATGACGACGATGCGGTCGGAGATCGACAGCGCTTCTTCCTGGTCATGGGTGACGAAGACGGTGGTGATGCCCAGCTGCTGCTGGATATGGCGGATTTCCTCGCGCAGCGACACGCGGATCTTGGCGTCGAGTGCGGAGAGCGGTTCGTCGAGCAAGAGCACCTGCGGCTTCGGGGCAAGGGCGCGGGCGAGTGCAACGCGCTGCTGCTGGCCGCCCGACAGCTGATAGGGGTAGCGCTCGGCGAGGTGATCGAGATGTATCAGCGCCAGCATTTCCTTCACACGCTTGTCGATATCGGCCTTGGGCATGCCCGAGATCTTCAGGCCGAAGGCAACGTTGTCGGCAACGTTCATGTTAGGAAACAGGGCATAGGCCTGGAAGACCATGCCGATATTGCGCTGGTTCGGCTTCAGATGCGTCTGGTCCTTGCCGGCGATCTCGATCGTGCCGCCCGAGGGTGTCTCGAAGCCGGCGATCATGCGCAGCACCGTCGTCTTGCCGCAGCCCGAGGGCCCCAGGAAGGAGATGAACTCGCCCTTTTCGATCGCCATGTTGAAGTCGTGCACCACCTGGGTGGCGCCGAAGGACTTCTTGAGATGGGTTAGTTTCAGGAACGTCATGAAAAGAAATCCTCAAGCCTGGCGGGGGGCTGTTTTCTGAAGGCGGGAGACGAGCTGGATCAAGCCCAGGCATCCCCAGGTGATGCCGAAGGCGATCACGGCGAGGGCGGCAGGTTCATAGGCGCGGTTGGCGCCGAGAAGCTGCATGAAGGGGCCGAACGCCGGCTTGTTGAGAAGGGCCGCCATGGTGAACTCGCCGATGACGATCGCGAAGGTCAGGAAGGCGCCCGAGAGCACGGCAACCAGCACGTTCGGCAGGATGATCTTCGAGATGATCGTGAACCAGCCTGCACCGAGGCTTTGCGCAGCTTCAGTCAGTGTGCCGATGTCAATCGTGCGAAGGCCCGTATCGACGGCGCGGTACATGTAGGGCAGGGCGAGCGTAGCATAGCCGAACATCAGCAGGATGTCGGTGCCCAGAGCGGACCCCGTCAGCGGCAGCCAGCTCGACGTGTTGTACAAACGGATATAGCCAAAGACGATGACGATGGCTGGGATGACCAGCGGCAGCAGCGTAACGAATTCGACATAGGGGCGGAGTGCAGGAAGCTTGAGGCGCACCCAATAGGCGGTCGGGACGACCAGGAAAACGCCGAAGACGATTGTCACCAGAGCCATGGTGATGGAGTAGGTGAAGGTCTCCTGAAAGCGCGGGTCGGTGAGGACCTTCGTATAGGCATCGAAGGAGTATTCCCCACGCCGCATTTTCAGCGAGAAGTTGGTCATGCCGATCAGCGGCAGGAAGAAGTAGAGGAGGCCGAAGATCAGGGCCCCCCAGGCCCACAAGCGCTTCATTTCAGCCACCTTTCGCTGCGGGCGCGCAGCCAGATATAAAGAGCATTGGCAACACCGGTGACGACGATCATGCCGAAGGCGAGCGCATAACCGAGATGGGGATCGCCCAGCACGTCACCGCGGATCTGGGCGAAGAGCAGGATCGGTACGATATTCAGCGAAGAGCCCGTCAGTGCGATCGCAGTTGCGACGGCGCCGAACGCGTTTGCGAAGAGAAGCGCCATCGTCCCCAGGATCGAAGGCAGAAGGATCGGGAAGGCGACGAGGCGCCAGTATTGCGCATTGGTCGCGCCGAGGATGGAGGCGGCTTCGCGCCACTCTTTCTTCAGGCCGTCAAGCGCCGGGGTGATGATGAGGATCATCAGCGGGATCTGGAAGAACAGATAGGTGACCGTCAGCCCCCAGAAGGAGAGGAGGTTGAAGCCAAGCAGGCGGAGGTCGACACCGAGCTGCGTCTTCAGGAAGACGGTCAGCATGCCGACCGGGCCGAGGGTCGCCAGAAAGGCGAAGGCGAGCGGAACGCCGGCGAAGTTGGAGGCGACGCCCGAGAAGGTCAGGAGCGGTCCGCGGATCCATTGCGGCAGGCCGCCCAGCACGACGGCTGCGGCGACGCCGAAGCCGATCAGGCAGCCGAGAATGGCGGAGGCGAGGCTGATCTTGATGGAGATCCAGTAGGCGGCCATGATCGAAGCCGTGAACAGACCCCTGATATTGTCGAGCGTGATCGAGCCATCCGGTCGCTGGAACGCGCGGATGACGATCTTCATGGTCGGCATGATCAGGAAGAGTATCACGAAGGCGGCGAAGGGTACGACACCCAGCCAGTGAAGTGGAAGTTTCATTCGTGGCCGCGCCTGATGGCCCGGGCCCACAGCCTCTGTCGACATTCGATCTGCCCCTCTTGTCCGCCTGCTGGCGGATCTTCTTAAAATGCGAGCGCCGCCCCGACCTTAGACAAGACCGGGGCGGCACATCAAGGTCTCGACTTACTGGACGTTGGCGCCGACGACGCTGTCCCAGCCGCCGACAACGGCAGCCTTGTTGGCGTCGACTTCTTCGAGCGTCGGGAAGTAGGCCTTTTCATAGGATGCAGCCGGCGGCAGCTTGTCGATCAGTTCCTGCGGAACCTTGCCAGCCTTGACCATGGCGTTGAAGCGGGCCGGGTGGCAGTAGCCCTTCAGCCAGCCGAGCTGACCTTCGTCGGAGTACAGGTGCTCCATCCACAGCTTTGCAGCGTTCGGATGCGGGGCGTAGGCGGAGATGCCCTGCACGTAGACGCCAGCCAGGATGCCCTTTTCCGGAACGACGACTTCGACCGGCGGGTTGCCGGCGAGCGTGTCACGGGCGGAAAGGGCGTTGTAGTCCCACATGACGACGATCGGGGTTGCGCCCTGAGCGAGCGTACCGGACTTGCCGATGACAGGCACGAAGTTGCCGGCCTTGTTGAGTTCGGCGAAGTACTTCAGACCGGCTTCGCCGGCATCCTTGCCGGCAGCTGCGCCCGATGCCATGCC
>JAIXSF010000169.1 GCA_027484835.1 Rhizobiaceae bacterium
GCCTCGCGTACCTCGTCCAGCTTGAACGGCTTGATGATAGCCATCACAATCTTCATCTGGTTTCCCATCCTTTGCTTGTCCTCGGCTCGGAGCCGACTCTCCTTGCCGCCGGCAGGAACATTCGCGCAGCGACTGGACAGTGACATTCAAAAGGCGTGCCAGATTCAGGAAGCTCTATAAGTTATTGAAATGTAAAGCTTCTGTCACATTTACCCAAGAAACAGGCAAATGAATGCACAATGTGCGCACAAAAAAAGCGCAAAAAAATCCAATTGCTTGAAAATTAATCATTTGCCCGTTTGCGGATCAGGCCTTCCTGGGCGACCGATGCGACAAGGCGTCCATCGCGGGTGAAAATGCTGCCGCGGGTCATGCCGCGGGCGCCTGCGGCACTCGGGCTGTCCTGGGTGTAGAGCAGCCAGTCGTCCAGACGGCAGGGCCGGTGAAACCACATGGCGTGGTCGAGGCTCGCCACCTGCAGTTCGGGATCGAAGATCGAAGTGCCATGGGCATAGAGCGAGGTGTCGAGCAGCGTCATGTCCGAGAGGTAGGCGAGGATTGCTGCCTGGTAGTGCCGCTCGTCTGGGACGATGCCTGAGGCGCGAACCCAGATATGGGCCTCCGGCTCCAGCTTTTCGCGCGACAGATAGTGCGTGAGAGACGTCGGGCGGATCTCGATCGGCCGCTCGCGTCCCCAGTACTTCTTCACCGTATCCGGCGCCTGCGCCAGGAAGGCGGCACGGAATTCCGCTTCTCCCATGAGAGATTCCGGTGCGGGCACGTTCGGGATCGCCACCTGGTGATCGAAGCCGGGTTCTTCCACCTGGAACGAGGCCGACATCGAGAAGATTGCCTTGCCGTGCTGGATGGCCACCACCCTGCGCGTGGTGAAGGACGAGCCGTCCCGGATGCGCTCGACCTGGTAGACGATCGGGATCGACGCGTCGCCGGGTCGCATGAAATAGGCATGAAGCGAATGCACGATGCGATCCGGATCGACGCAGCGCTGCGCGGCCATCAGGGCCTGGGCAATGACGAGACCGCCGAAAACGCGCTGCCATCCGTTCTGCGGACTGCTGCCGCGAAACAGGTTTTCCTCCAGCTTTTCCAGATCGAGACGCTCGATCAAATCCTGCATGGGTTTGGTCTGGCCTGATGGCTGCGACATAATGCATTGCTCCGCTTATAGGCACCCGTTCAAGGCTGATCTATATAGGTGACACACGGTCTACAAGAACAAAGGAATTCGCCATGCTGGATGTGCTCGTCGTCGGCGGTGGCTATGTCGGTCTTTCTGCTGCAGTCGCAATCAAGCAGGCTGCACCGCATCTCGCCGTCGAGGTGATCGAAGCCGCACCGGAAGAGGCCTGGAAGAAGGATCCGCGCGCATCTGCGATCATCGCAGCTGCCACGAAGATGCTCGACGTTTTCGGGCTCTGGGATCGGATCGAGCCCGATGCGCAGCCGATCAACCGGATGATCGTGACCGATTCGAAAACCTCGGATCCGGTTCGCCCCGTCTTCCTCACATTCGATGGTGCCGTCGAGGACGGTCGTCCCTTCGCGCATATGATCCCGAATTCCAGCATGGTTGCCGCACTCAGGGACGCCTGCGAGGAACGTGGCATTGCCATTCGTCACGGACTGCGCGCGACGGGTTTCCGCGACACCGGGCCGAGCGCCGAACTGACGCTGTCCGATGGCAGCGTCGTTTCGTCACGGCTGGTCGTCGCCTGTGACGGCGTGAAATCCAAGCTTCGGGATCTTGCGGGCATCAAGACGGTCACCTGGCAGTATGGCCAGTCGGGCATCGTGACCACCGTGGAGCACGAGCGGCCGCATGACGGTGTCGCCGAGGAGCATTTCCTTCCCGCCGGGCCCTTCGCCATTCTGCCGCTGAAGGGAAACCGTTCCTCTCTCGTCTGGACGGAGCGAAGCGAAGATGCCGACCGGCTGGTTGCCTCCGACGAGCTCGTTTTCGAAGCCGAGCTCGAGCGGCGTTTCGGCCATAAACTCGGAACCATCCGGGCGACCCCCGATCGTCGTGCCTTTCCGCTCGGGCTGACACTAGCCCGCGCCTTCATCGCCCCGCGCCTGGCGCTGGCCGGCGATGCGGCGCATGGCATTCACCCGATCTCCGGCCAGGGCCTCAATCTCGGCTTCAAGGACGTCGCGGCACTCGCCGAGACAGTGGTCGAGGCGGATCGGCTGGGGCTGGACATTGGATCGGTCAACGTTCTCGAGCGCTACCAGATCTGGCGACGGTTCGACACCTTCCGCATGGGGGTCACGACCGATGTGTTGAACCGGCTGTTCTCCAACGATGTGACGCCGGTTCGGGTGTTGCGCGATTTTGGTCTCGGTGTGGTCGATCGGATCCCCGGCCTGAAGAACTATTTCATCCGCGAAGCAGCGGGAAGTTCGGGTCGGGATCGGCCTCGTCTTTTGGGCGGTCAGAATATCTGACGGCATGGCCGGCTCTCTGACCCGGCGGTAACTGTCCGTCGGGTCAGATCGGCAATTCGAGTTTTCGGGCTTCGGACACCAGCATGATCGGTATGCCGTCACGGATCGGATAGGCGAGACGCGCCTTTTCCGACACGAGTTCGTTGTTCTCACGGTCCCATTTGAGTGTGCCCTGCGTCAGCGGGCACACCAGTAGTTCAAGCATCTTCGGATCGATGAGACTTGTCGGATTGTCGGCCATTCGGTCACTGCAGCATGGTGTCGGCGTCGCCAAAGGTGCGCGCCAAAACGATCTCGGTGATGGCAATCAGGGTCTCGGCGCGCGTCTTCAGGTCGGGAGCCTCGAGCAGTGCCTGCTTTTCCGGCGGACCGAAGGGCGACATCATCGACAGTGAATTGACCAGGGTCAGGTTCGATGCCCGCTCGACGCTTTCCCAATCCGCTTCCAGCTTGTTGGCCTCGAGATACGCCTTGAAGGCGCCGAGCAGCCCTGCCCGATCCACCTGCGCCTCGTCTTCCCCCATCGTCAGATCGGCGACGAAGGGTGCGATGTTGAACGTGCGGAACGGTTTATTCGTCGTCATCTCGTCCATCAGACGGAAGCGGCAGACACCGGCGAGCGACAGGATGTAGCGACCGTCGCCGGTCTCGGTGTAGGAGGTGATCCGCCCGAGACAGCCGACCGGCGCGAGTTGCGGCCGCTCCGGCAGGATATTGGCCTGCACTTCGGTGAGCGCCGGCTGGATCATGCCGATCAGGCGATTGCCAGCAAGGGCTGCATCGAACATCGCGAGGTAGCGCGGTTCGAAGATGTTCAGCGGAAGCTGGCCGCCAGGCAACAACAGGACCCCGGAGATGGGGAAGACCGGGACCGTCTCAGGAAGGTCCGCAGCCGTCAGATATCTGGCATTTCCCACTTGCATTGAAGCACATCCTGTCCGGAGGAAATCCGGTGTTCATTCTTGCTTCTATCTGGATCGCGCAGGCCAATACTCAAGGCCTGCGTCAGTTCACGAAAAGAGAATCGATGACAGCTTGCGCCGCGCCATGACCGTTGCCGGGTCCTTCGGTCCCCAGACTTCGAAGAACTGCAGCAGCTGCTTGCGGGCGCCGTCGTCATCGAAAGTGCGGTCACGCTTCATGATCAGCAGCAGATGTTCGGCGGCTTCCTCGCGGCGACCCTCGACGTTGAGGATCTTGGCGAGCTTCATGCGAGCCTCGTGATCATCGGCATTGAGCGACAGCGTGTGCTCAAGTGCCACAGGGTCGCCGAGCTTGCGGGCCTCGTCGATCTGGTCGAGGCGCTTGAGAACTGCCTGGATCTCGGCGGCCTTGGCCAGGTCTTCCGGCAGCTGGCTGACAAGCTCGCGCGCGCGGGCGTGCTGATTGGCGCCGATCATGCATTCCGCGAGGCCGGCAATCGCCTTTGTGTTGTCCGGGTCCGCCTGCAGGATCGCGGCAAACAGCTGGGCTGCACCATCGATATCTCCGGCGGCCAGCAATCCGGCGGCTTCCTCAAGTACGGCTGCGATTTCTGCCGCCTGATCCGCGCCGGCGGGACCCGCCACCTTGTCGATGAAGGCCTTGACCTGGCTTTCGGGCAACGCGCCCATGAAGCCATCGGCCGGGCGGCCATTGACGAAGGCAACGACGGCCGGGATGGACTGGATGCCGAGCTGGCCGGCCACGGACGGATGATCGTCGATGTTCATCTTGACGAGCTTCACTCGGCCGCCGGCTTCCTGCACTGCCTTCTCGATGATCGGCGTCAGCTGCTTGCAAGGGCCGCACCAGGGAGCCCAGAAGTCGACGAGCACCGGCTGGTTGCGTGATTCGTCCATGACGTCGCGGGCGAAATTGGCGGTGGTCGTGTCCTTGATGAGGTCACCGGCCGGAGCTGCGCCTGCCGGGGCTGCGCCAAACTGCGCACTGGCCGTCATGGTCTGGTTGCCGTAGCTGCCGTAAGGGTTGCCGTAGTCACTCATCGCGTGCATCTCCGCCTCTATCGCGACCGTTGAGCGGTCGCCGTCCTTGCCGTTAAGATCGTATGTCAGGCCGTGACTTTCAAGACAAGCGGCGTATGGCCGGTCGCCTCCATGAAGCGGATCAGGTCGTCACGCCCGATCGACGTGGTCGCGTCATTGGACAGCGGGTGGCAGTTGATGATGTCGTGCTCCATCAGGTCCTTGTCGAGCACGAAGGTGACGTTCTTGCCTTCGTCATTGATCGCGCCGAGGGCCGTCACGGCACCCGGAACGACGCCCAGATATTCCATCAGCTTCTCCGGCTTGCCGAAGGAGACCTTGCTGGCCGCACCGATGATGGTGTGCACGGTCTTCAGATCGACCGAAGCATTCTCCTCGACCGTCAGCAGGAAGAAGTTGTCCTTCTTGTCCTTGACGAAGAGGTTCTTCGTGTGGCCGCCAGGGATCTCGTCGCGCAGCGATACCGATTCTGCGACCGTGAAGACGGGCGGATGGGTCTTGGTCTTGTGCGCGACACCGAGTTCATCGAGGAAGCGGAAGAGATCGTCTGCAGTTTTGGGCGTCGTCATGGGGCCTCGCTTGAAAAGTCCGGGTCTCGAGCCCGTCATCTAACGGATATTCCTGAGAGGCATAGGCCCAAGACCGACATCCTGCAATCTTTCGTGCAGCCAAAAAGCCCGGAAAAGCTGAGCTTTCTCAGCCTCTTGTGCTGGTCGCGAATTTTTTTCGCGCTGATCCGTCATTTCCCTGTTGCATTTGAAAATCGGTTGGGCCATATAGCGCCCGTCGCCGCAAGACGGACGGCCCACGATCCAGACACTACCCCAGGATCGCGGTTGATGAGCGGGTGTAGCTCAGGGGTAGAGCACAACCTTGCCAAGGTTGGGGTCGAGCGTTCGAATCGCTTCACCCGCTCCATTCTTCTCAAGAAACTCATCACGCCTCGGCTGGACAATCGTCCTTCCGCCGATGTCTATTGCTTCTCGATCATCGAGGAGAATTGACATGGCAGGACGTCTGGCAGGCAAGGTTGCGATCATCTCCGGTGGCGCCACAGGCATGGGCGGCGCATCATCCCGATTGTTTGCCGCCGAGGGCGCCAAGGTCGCGATCATCGACCGCAACCGTGCCGCGGCCGAAGAGACGGCCGCTGCAATCCGGGCAGCCGGCGGTATCGCCGAGGTCTTCGAGGCCGATGTTTCTGACGAGGCTCAGGTGAATGCTGCCGTGAAGGCGGCCGAGGAGGCGCTCGGGCCGATAACCGTGCTCTTCAATCATGCGGGTACGATCGTCATCAAACCCTTCCTCGAGACCACGGTCGCGGAATGGGACTGGCTGCACGCGGTCAATGTCCGCTCGATGTTCCTGATGACCCGGGCCGTACTCCCCGGCATGATCGCCGCAGGCGGCGGCTCGATCGTCTGCACGTCCTCGATCTCGGCGGTCGCGGCAACGCCGATGGAGGTCCTCTACGATACGACCAAGGGCGCCGTGCACATGTTTGCGCGGGCGATCGCCGTTGAGTTCCGCGATCGCAACATCCGCTGCAATGCCGTCTGTCCCGGCTTCATCCGCACCCCGCACGGGCTGCGCGAGGTCGCCGAGCTGACGGCGCATGGGGTCGACGTCTCCGATGCGGCAATCGCCGCCCAGCAGGGGCGGATCGGCGAGCCCGAGGATGTCGCCCGGGCCGCCCTCTACCTCGCCAGCGACGACTCGCAGTTCGTCAATGGCGTCCACCTCTTCGTCGACAACGGCTTCACCGCCATCTGACGTCAGCTCTTCGAGAAGACGTAATCGGTTTCCTGGCGCAGCACCTCGCCCGGCCGCAGCACCGCGTTCGGGAAGTTCGGATGGTTGATCGCATCCGGCCAGACCTGGGTTTCCATGCAGAAGCCGGCAAAGGCGCCGTAGCGGCGCCCTTCGAGGCCCGGAACGGCCGGCGAGACCTTGCCACCGGCATAGAACTGCACGCCAGGCTCCGTCGTCAGGATCTCCATCGTCACGCCGGAATTGACGCTGCGCGCCAGAGAAACGCTGCGCTTGGCAACGCGGCTGCTCGAGAAACAGAAATTGTGATCGTAGCCGAGCTGTTCGCCATCGACTTCCAGACGGATCGGCCGCATTTCGCGGAAGTCGAAGGCGGTGTTTTCGACCGGGCGGATTTCACCCGTCGGAATGAGGCGCTCGTCGACCGGCGTGTAGTGGTCGGCAGCGATCATCAGGTCGTGGCCGAGGATATCCGGGCGACCGTCGAGAGTGAAATAGGCGGGGGGGCAGACATTGGCGATGGTCGGCTTGTCGGTCACCGTCTCGTAAAGCGCCGAGAACACGCCGCCGGGCTTGAGTGCAAAGGTCGCACGGGTGCGCGTCGTACCCGGATAGCCGGCGCGTCCATCCGGATCGGTCACCTCCATGACGACAGAATCCGCAGCGTGCTCCAGGATCGTCCAGTTCTGCCGGCCCATCCCGTCGGAGCCGCCATGCAGGTGCGAGACACCCCGTTCGTTCAGCTCCAGCTGGTAGTCGGTGCCATCGAGCGTGAAGCGCCCGTCACCGATGCGGTTGGCGCAGCGGCCAGGTGTCGCGCCGAAATAGGGCGAGTGGTCGAGATAGCCGGCGAGATCGTCGAAGCCGAGCACCAGCGGAGCGTCGTGGCCGTCGAGCCGCAGGTCCTGAAGGACCGCGCCAAAGGTGATGATGGAGGCAGTCAGGCCACCGCCCGTCAGCACAACCTTCTCGACCGCTTCCCCCGTTGGCATCACGCCGAACACCGTCTTCGTCATCTTGTCGTTTCCTCGCCTCTTGTCATGATTGTTTGTCGTTCACCGCGAGAGCTCGCGGGCTGCCGCCTCAAGACCACCCAGCGTCAACGGATACATCCGGTCGCCGATCAGCCGGCGAATCAGTCCGACCGACATGGTATAGTCCCAGTTCGCCTGTGGCAGGGGATTGATCCAGAGATGTCGCCGGAAATGGTCGGTCAAGCGTGAGAGCCATGCCGCCCCGCTCTCTGTGTTCCAGTGCTCGACCGAACCGCCGGGATGGGTGACCTCATAGGGACTCATCGCCGCATCGCCGACAAAGATCAGCCGGTAGTCCGCGCCGAATGTCCTGATCACATCCACCGTCGGAATGGTGTCGGCATGGCGGCGCTGGTTGTCCTTCCAGACGCGCTCGTAAGGGCAATTGTGGAAGTAGAAATACTCCATGTGCCGGAATTCGGAGCGTGCCGCCGAAAACAGCTCCTCGACCTCGCGCACATGGTCGTCCATCGAACCGCCGATATCGAAGAACATCAGAAGCTTCACCGCATTGCGGCGCTCAGCTTGTGTCTTCACATCCAGATAGCCGTGCTCGGCAGTCGATCGGATCGTACCTGCGAGATCAAGTTCCTCCGCCGCCCCTTCGCGCACGAAGCGGCGCAGCCGTCGGAGCGCCACCTTGATGTTGCGGGTGCCGAGCTCGACGCGGTCATCGAGATTGCGGAATTCTCTGCTGTCCCAGACCTTCACCGCGCGTCGATGGCGGCTTTCCTCCTGGCCGATGCGCACGCCTTCCGGATTGTAGCCATAGGCGCCGAAGGGCGAGGTGCCGGCCGTGCCGATCCACTTGTTGCCGCCCTGATGGCGCTCCTTCTGTTCGGCCAGCCGCTTTTTCAGCGTTTCCATCAACGTGTCGAAGCCGCCAAGGCTCTCGATCAGCTTCTTGTCCTCGTCCGACAGATGCTTTTCCGCCAGCCTGCGCAGCCAGTCTTCGGGGATCAGCTGCTGATCGACGGCGTCCGCCGGCCCTTCGCTCAGGATACCGCCGAAAATCACGGAAAACACCCGGTCGAAGCGGTCGATGAAGCGCTCGTCCTTCACCAGCGTGGTGCGCGCGAGATAGTAGAAGCCCTCCGGATCGAAATCGACGAGACCCGCTTCCAGTCCCTCGAGCAGAGCCAGGTATTCCCGCAAAGTCACGGGAACCTTCTCTTCTCTCAGGCGCAGGAAAAACGGCAGAAACATCAGGCGACCGTGGCTCGGTTCATCGGCGGCGGCATCCTGTCACAGAGGAACCCGCCTGTCCCGACAAAATCAGGACCTCATCTGACCTTGAGATCAGCGCTCGAGGTCCTTGCCGATCTCGTTCAGATCGTAGGGCGTCATCTGGTAGATTTCGTTGATCCAGTTGCCGAACAGAAGATGCGCATGGCCGCGCCAGCGGTTGAGCGGCGTCAGCGTGTCGTCATTGTGCGGGAAATAATTGTGCGGCATCTTGATTGGGATGCCGGCATGCACATCGCGAAAATACTCGTCTGCCAGCGAGGTCGAGTCGTATTCGACGTGGTTGAACATGTAGAGCCGGTTGGCCCGCTTCTCCTGGACCAGGCACACACCCATTTCGTCGGATTCCAGCAGAATCTTCAGCTCGGGGCGGCTCTCGATGTCCTTGCGGCGGACCTCGGTCCAGCGGGATACCGGCACCTCGAAATCGTCAGAGAAGCCGTTGAGATAGACCGAGGACGGGGCGAGGTTACGGTGGCGATAGACGCCGAATGCCTTTTCCTTCAGCGGATGTTTTGGCACCCGATGGAAGTGGTAGATCGCCGCCATGCCACCCCAGCAGACATTCATGGTCGAATGAACATTGGTCTCCGTCCAGTTCAGGATGTCTTCCAGCTCCGGCCAGTAGGTGACTTCCTCGAAGGGTAGAGTCTCGACCGGTGCACCGGTGATGATGAAGCCGTCGAACTTGCGATCCTTCACCTCGTCCCAGGTCTGGTAGAAGGAGAAGAGATGTTCTTCCGGCGTGTTCTTGGCCTTGTGGCCACCGACACGCACCAGCGTCAGCTCCACCTGCAGCGGCGAGGCACCGATCAGCCGGGCAAACTGCACCTCGGTCTTGATCTTGTTGGGCATGAGATTGAGCAGGCCGATCTGCAGCGGGCGAATGTCCTGGCGAACGGCCACGGTTTCGGTCATGACCCGCACGCCCTCGTGCACGAGGGTTTCAAAGGCGGGCAGCGTATCGGGGATCCTGATCGGCATCTTACTCTCGACTTTCCTTGTCACGGCGGCTTCAGACCGCGGAAACAAAAATACCGGCAGCTTTTATATCGCCACCGGTCCTCGGAAAGTCTTGTTAACTCGCCTCGGCCCTTTAGCGACTTATTTTACGTGGCTGCAAGCCGGCCGGCCAAATCACCACGGAACACGAGGCCTTTTACGCCTGTCAGGCGCGCGAATCAATGGGCAAGGCGATCGCTGCCTTTGCCCCTCATCCGCCCTTCGGGCACCTTCTCCCCGCGAGCGGGGAGAAGGCCACGACGGCCACCGCTGGCCCCCCTCTCCCCGCCTGCGGGGAGAGGGTAGGCTGAGGGGCAAAGCCAAAAACTCGGCGTATCCGGCCGAAAAAAGGGGGACGCGTTTGAGAAAATACCAAGCAAAATCAAACCCCGACATGTTTTTTCATCCCCCACCATTTCCACCCTCGTAGACTCAGCTCTGTCCCGCCCTCGGATACACCTGACGATGCGATGTCAGGCGAGGCGGGGCCGGCGCCGGGGTGGCGTGCTCTCGCAGGCACAAGTCCCCGGCCCGCTGCAACGGTCTCCCTCCGGACGAGGGGCTGGATACGAAGGTGACGGGGTCGGATGCCCCGGAGCTGGATACCCCGATCGGAAGGACGTGTCTCAGAGGCACACAGACAAGGCGCCAGCGCTGTCGCGAACATCCAGACAGCGGGGCGAAACAAACGGCGGGGATGGCGGAAGATCGCAAATGATCGGAAGCAATCCCCCCGGGCGAGGGTCCCGGTCGGATTGGTGCACCATCCGGCGGGAACCTCCCGGGCCACCGGCCAGGCTGAAGCGTCATCTCACGGTGATGCCGCAGCCGGACCCGCGCCCGGTCAATCTTCGGTCCTCGGGTCAAGCCCGAGGATGACGAGGACCGTCGCCGCCTTGCCAGAGAGACGCATGCAGCGGGAATAGACGCCGAACGAGGCGCCGGAAGGAGCCACATAACTTACTTAGACAGGTTGCTTCTGGGGCCGCGTCCGAGACAACTTTCACACCACCCGGATGGAGCAATCCCGAC
>JAIXSF010000077.1 GCA_027484835.1 Rhizobiaceae bacterium
CCCGGAGCTCCGCAGCGAGGTGCGGTTCGGCCTGCCAGCGGGATCGTGAATCCGGGAAGGGGCCCGTGCCCATCACCACGCTGGGCAAGATCATCGCGCGAGCCTTGATCACCGCCGAGGCTGCGTCGAGTTCTTCTTGTTCGGTAACGGGTGACAGATCGCGGGTGAGGAGGTCCCATTCCCGGCCGCCCATGAACCGGGCGGAGGGAACGGCGGCACCATTTGCATCAACATTGACCAGCGTGTCGCGTGACGGGTCGAGCCGCTGCGGCTTGGCGCCGACCCCGAAGCTGATGACCCACGTGCCGGTGGAGACGACCGTACAGGGGCTGCCAAAGCCGACGAGGTGCGGCAGTAGAGAAGCATTGGAATCGTGGATGCCGCAATAGACCGGGACCGCGGACGCCAGGCCTAGCTCAGCAGCGATTTCCGGTCTGATGGGGCCGAGTGCATCGAAGGCGGATCTCAGGGGCGCCATCTGCTCGCGGATCTCCAGAGTGTCGACCAGATCCGAATATCGCTCCTCGAAGGGGAGCCAAAGATCCGCATGGCAGCCGAGCGATGTGCGCTCGTTGGCGGCTATCCCGGTCAGCCGGTGAGCCCAGTATTGCGGATAGGTGAGGATGGTCGCAACGTGGCCGAAGAGCTCGGGGACGGCTGTTTTCTGATAATGCAGTTGCGCGCCCAGGTTCAGCCCACCTGTCAGGTAGGGTGAGAAGGTCTCGGAAAAGTCAGGTCTCAGCCTCTGATAGGCGTCAACGATGGCGTCGGGATAAAGGTGCTCGTAGTCGATGACCGGCATCGCCAGATGACCGTTGGCGTCGAGCAGGGCTGCGGATGCGCCATGGGTGGTGATCGACAGGGCATCGAAGCTGGGGCCGGCGGCGAAATCCTTCAAGGTTGCCAACAGAAAGCGCCAGAGGGCCTCGACATCGAAATGTGGGTAAGGCGGGCCCTGCAGAACGCTGTTTGCGGTCTTGCGAACCGCAATCTCCGCGCCCGTTTTCGCGTCGACAAGAACCACCTTGGCGTTGGTCTTGCCAATGTCGATCACGGCTATGCGTTGGAAGGATCCTGTCATGGCATGTGGAAGACGGGCTTCAGATCGACGGCCCAAGGGGAGTTGTCGGCGTTCGTTGCCATGATGTCAGCCATATGCGCCCACCACCGTTTCATGACGGGGTGAGAGGGCAGGTCTGCCATGGCGTGGGTCTTCGCCCGGATAAGGACGCCGATCAGCAGATTGGTCTCCGTATCGAGATGGATAGTGTAATCGCTGACACCAGCTTCGTGCAGGAGTTCGACGAGCTCCGGCCAGATCTCGTCATGGCGCTTGCGGTATTCCGCTTCCATGCCCGGATTGAGCTTCATCTTGAAGACGTGGCGTTCGGTCTCGCTCATCAGGCGTTCCTCGCATGCTTGATGCGTCGCGCGACGATTGGGAGCGCGATGGTGATGATCAGCAGCAGGCCAATGAAGATCGACATGACGATGCCGGGCACGTTGAGGAGGCCGAGGCCGAAGGTGACGAGGCCCATGACAAAGGCTGCGATGACGACGCCGGCAATCGTGCCGGAACCGCCGAGGATGGAGACACCGCCAAGCACGACCATGGTGACGACTTCGAGTTCCCACCCTTGAGCGATCGAGGGGCGGGTGGAGCCGAGGCGCGACGTCAGGCAGACGGCTGCGATGCCGCTCATCAAGCCGGTCAGCAGGAAGAGAATGAACTTCACGCGCTCGACTGGAATGCCTGAGAAGCGCGCGGCCAGCGGATTGTTGCCGATGACATAGACATGGCGACCGAAATTCGTCCGGTGCAGGAGGATGGCGAAGAGCAGTGCCATCACCAGGAAGAGCACGAATTCGAAGGAGATGACCCAGAAGACGTAGCCCTGGCCGAAGAAAGTAAAGTCCGCAGGATATTTGCCGAAGGCCTGGTCACCCAGCACGAGATAGGAGATGCCGCGGAAGAGGCTCATCGTGCCGATGGTCACGACGATCGAGGGCAGCTTCAAGCCGGCGACCAGCAGGCCGTTGAAGGCGCCGCAGGCAAGGCCGGTCGAGATGCCGATTGCCACGAGGCCAGGTGCCCCTACGCCGTACTGCGCGGCATAACCCATGGCGGTCGAGGCGAGTGCGATGATGGCGGCCACGGAGAGGTCGATCTCGCCAGCGATGATCAGCAGCGCCATGGCAAAGGCGATCAGCGCCTTCTCCGTGAAGTTGAAGGTGGCGTCTGAGAGGTTCCAGGCATTCAGGAAGTAGGGCGAGGCCAGCGAGTTCGCGATGAAGATCAGAACTGCGACGGCGAAGAGGAGAACCTCCCAGCTTCCGAGCAAGCGACGGAAGGGTGTCTGCAGGCGGTCGGGAATGACGCGGGGGCTGTTCATCTGTTCGTTTGCGGTGTTCATGCCGTCGCCTCCTTTCCGGCTGTGCGGTCGCGCAGGATGATACGGCCCTTTTTGCGCTCGGCGCGGGCGTTGAAGACGACCGCGAGCACGATGACGATCCCGGAGATTGCCATCTGAGCGAAGGGCGAGATGCCGATGACCGGGAGCGCGTTCTTTATGACGCCGAGGAACAGGGCGCCGAGCACGGTACCGATCACGGTGCCGATGCCGCCCGCGATCGAGATGCCGCCGATGACGCAGGCAGCGACGCTGTCGAGTTCGAAGCCAGCGGCGATGTCGACATAGGCAACGGCGTAGCGCGAAACCCAGAGATAACCCGAGAGGCCGGCAAGCGCGCCCGAGAGCACGAAGGCGAGGAAGCGGGCGCGACCGACATCGATGCCGGCATAGATGGCGGCGACCGGATTGCCGCCGGCAGCGTAGGCCGAGCGACCGAAGGGGGTGCGGGCCAAGATGAAGCCGATCAGCAGGATGACTGATATCGCGACCCAGGAGAGGATCGGCAAGCCTAGCACCGGCAGGCGCGGTACGCCCAGAAAGTCCGGCTGCATCTGGTGGGCATTCACCCATGCGCCGCCCGAGAGCACGAAGCTCATGCCGCGATAGATGGTGAGCGTGCCGAGCGTGACGACGATCGGCGGGATCTGCAGCGCCCAGACGAGGAAGCCATTGATCGCGCCGAGTGCTGCGCCGATGCCGATTGCAACAAGCACAAGGAGGGCGAGCGGCAGGCCCGGATAGGCGCTGTCGAGCATTGCGACCGCCATGCCGGTAAAGGCGAGATTGGCGGCGACCGATAGGTCGATCGACTTCGTCAGGATCACGACCATCTGGCCGAGTGCCAGGATGATCAGGATCGAGGTGTCGTTGAAGATGTTCGCCAGGTTTTCCGGCGAGGCGAAATTAGGTGCGCGGGTAGTGAAGCTCAGGATCATGCCGATGATGATCAGGCCCAGCAGCATTTCCCGGTTCTTGAAGAGGTTCTGCATTGTCATTCCTCACGCATTGCCGGTTGCGGCGCGCACGAGCGTCTCGGCTGTCAGGCCCTCGCGCTCGAAGATGCCGGCCTGCAGGCCCTCGCGCATGACCATGACACGGTCCGACATGCCGAGGATTTCGGGCAGTTCCGACGAGATCATGATGATCGAGAGGCCTTCGGAGGCAAGCTCGGAGATGAAGCCGTGGACAGCGGCCTTGGAGCCGATGTCGATGCCTTTGGTCGGTTCATCGAGAATGATGACCTTGGGCGAGGTGGCGAGCCACTTGCCGATCACGACCTTCTGCTGATTGCCGCCGGACAGCGTGCCGACCGGAACCGACAGCGCGGCTGCCCGAAGATCGAGCCGTTCGGCGAAGCGGCGCGCCAGCTTCAATTCGTTGGCCGCCTTCAGAAAGCCTGAGACGGAGGTCCGGATCAGCGAGGGCAGGGACATGTTCTGGTAGATCGGCAGCTCGAGCGCCAGACCATGGCGGCCGCGTTCCTCTGGCACGTAGACGATGCCGGCGGTGATCGCGTCCGAGGTGTCTTTGATGGTGATCTCGCGGCTTTCGAGTTGCAACGTGCCTGATTTCGGGCGGGTGATGCCGAAGATCGATTGGCAGAGTTCGGAGCGGCCCGCGCCAATCAGACCGTAGACGCCGAGGATCTCGCCTTTGCGCAAGTCGAAGCTGATGTCGCGGAATTCGGTTTCGTGGCTGTAGCCGCGGACGCTCAGGACCGGCGCACCGATGACGGCTTCGACCTTCGGGAAGACATCGTGCACGTCGCGGCCGACCATCTGCCGTACGATCTCGTCCTGAGGCGTGTCTTTGAGCACGCCGGAACCGACCATGCGGCCATCGCGGAAGACGGCATAATTGTCGGCGATCTCGTAGAGCTCATCGAATTTATGGCTGATGAAGAGGATCGCCTTACCCTGACGCTTCAGGCCCTCGACGATGCGGAAGAGATCGTCGATCTCCTTGCGGGAAAGGGCGGCGGTGGGCTCGTCCATGATGACGATGCGCGCGTCGACCGATAGCGCCCGGGCAATGGCCACGAGGTGGCGCTGGGCGATCGAGAAGTCCTTGAGTTTCGTCGTCGGATCGATGTCGCTTTCCAGCGCCTTCATCAGGTCCCTGGAACGATCATTGATGGTGCGCCAGTCGATCAGCCCGAAGCGGGTTCGCGGTGCGTGGCCGAGGAAGATGTTTTCGCCGACGGTCAATTCGTCGAACAGCACTGTCTCCTGATGGATGGCTGTCACACCTGCGTCGATCGCCTCTTGGGCGTTGGAGAAGGTGGTCGGCTTGCCGTCGATCAGGATCTCGCCCTCGTTCGGGCGATAGATGCCTGTGAGGATCTTGACCAGAGTCGACTTGCCGGCGCCGTTCTCGCCGATCAGCGCGGTGACTTTACCCGGATAGAGGGCGATATCGACCCGATCCAGGGCCTTTACGCCCGGGAAGATCTGGGAAATGCCCCGCATTTCGAGAATGGGCTCGCCAGCCGGGATCGCGCCCGCCGCGAGCTTGGCAGATTGAACGGTCATCATGTGCTTACCGAATGAGTGAAATCCCGGCGGCTTGAGCCGCCGGGTCTGGTCCGCCGAGATCAGAAGATCTTGGAGAATTCCTCGATGTTCGAGGCGTTGTAGACGAAGGGATCGGCCATGGCGGCTTCGCCACCGTCACCTACCTTGATCTTGCCCATGCGGCCGGCCTCGATTTCCGAACCCGGAGCCGCATCAGTTTCGCCCTTGGCGAGCCGATAGGCGATCTGGGTGGCGGAGTAGCCGAGGTCGATCGGGTTCCAGATGGCGAATTCCTTCGTGGCGCCCGATTGGATCGCGCCTGCCATTTCGGAGGGAAGGCCGAGGCCGGTGACATAGACGTCGCCGATCTTGCCGGCATCCTTGACGGCCTGGGACGCTGCGAGAACGCCGACCGTCGTCGGAGCGACGATGACCTTGACGTTCGGCTGCGAGGTCAGGAGGCCGTTGGCTTCGCGGTAGCTCTTGTCGGCCAGGTCGTCACCATAAACAGTGGTCACGAGGTTCAGACCGGGGAAGTCCTTCAGCTGTGCCTTCATTTCCTCGATCCAGATGTTCTGGTTCGTGGAGGTGGTGGTTGCCGAGAGGATTGCAAAGTCACCCTTACCATCAGGCAGGTGGTTAGCGGCGAGCTGCAGGCACATCTTGCCGATCAGCGCGTTGGACGACGGGTTCAAGTGCATGATGCGGCCTTCAGGCGCTACGCCGGAATCCCAAGAGATAACCTTGATGCCACGGTCCATGGCCTTCTTGAGCGCGGGGACGACTGCATCTGGATCGTTGGCGGAGATCGCGATGGCGTCGACGCCCTGCGCGATCAGCGAGTTGATGACTTCGATCTGGCCTTCGGCCGTCGTCGAGGTCGGGCCGGTGTAGATCACTTCCACGCCGCCGAGTTCCTTGGCTGCTTCCTGCGCGCCCTTGTTGGCAGCTTCGAAGAAGCCGATGCCGAGCGACTTGACCACGAGTGCGATCTTCATGTCGGCTGCCTGTGCGGCAGAGCCCATGGTGGCGAGTGCAATGGCTGCACCGGCCAGCAAAATTTTCGTCAGTTTCATGTTTTCCTCCCAGGTTGATGAACTGCTTACCCTTTCCTCCCGGCCGCCTCCTCTAGGCGACCGAAGAGGTATCCTCCCTTGCCGATGAAGCCATGGGCTTCACGGTCATGAGCCTTACGCCGGCGTCGGTGACCATGGCGGCCGCCTCGTCGGAAATTCCATCGTCGGTGATGATCGTCGAGACCTTGTCGAGCGAACACAGGATCAGGCTCGACCGCTTGGCGAACTTGCTGGAGTCGACCATGACGATCAGCTCTTCGGCCTGTCGAACCAGCTTCTGTTCGCTCTGGATGACCAGTGCATCCGATTCCATCACGCCGAGTGCATTGATGCCCTGCGCTCCGATGAAGATGCGGCGGGCATAGAAGTTGCGGATCGCGTCATTCTCGAAAGGCGAGAGGATCAGGCTCTGGTCGCGGTAGATCGCGCCGCCGGGCACCGAGACCGTGCATTTCGAGTGCTTCACCAGGTGTTCGGCAATGGCGAAGGAATTGGTCATCACCTGCAGGCGGCGGGCTGACATGAAATGCACCATCTGGAAGGTGGTGGTGCCACCGTTGATGATGATCGAATCACCTTCTTCGCAGAGATCGACGGCTGCGCGCGCAATTGCGCGTTTCTTGTCGATATTGACCGATTCGGAAACGCGGAACGGGCGTGCTGCGAGATTTCCAAGCTGCGGAGGATGGACTGCCTCGGCGCCACCACGGACGCGTCTCAGCTTTCCCTGCACATGGAGAGACGCGATATCCCTGCGGATCGTGGCTTCTGAAGCCTCGGTCAGCTCGGCAATGTCCTGCACCGTGATCACAGGCTTCTCCTGGATCGCGCTCAGAATAATGCGATGGCGTTCGCGTTCGTGCATGGGGTCCTCCTGACGTTGATTTATTCGCAATGTTTTTACGCTGTCAATCAGAAACGATCAAAAATAATAATACTGCAGCGCACAATGAAAAGAAATGATCGAAACTGATTGACAATCGGGCGAGGGCTGCGCGATATCTGCGAACAAGATGGAGATGAACCGGCATTGCCGTTTCATGAGATAATTGCAGGGAGGATGTCATGACGGGCCAAACCCGCCTTCTCGAAAATCGTTGGGATGATGCTTATGCCGCCAAGCTCGATGAGCCCGGCAAGCTTCTGTATCGATCCAACCTGCTGGGTGCCGACAAGCGCATCACCAATTACGGGGGCGGCAACACCTCTGCCAAGGTGATGGAAATCGATCCGCTGACCGGGCAAACGGTCAAGGTTCTCTGGGTCAAGGGTTCGGGCGGTGACGTCGGAACGATCAAGCTCGACGGGTTTGCGACGCTTTACCAGGACAAGCTGGAAGCGCTGAAGGGCATCTATAAGGGCGTACACGACGAAGACCGGATGGTCGGCTTCCTGCCGCATTGCACTTTCAACCTCAATCCACGCGCAGCATCCATCGATACGCCGCTGCATGGTTTCGTGCCGTTCACGCATGTCGATCACATGCATCCGGACGCGATCATTGCGATTGCGGCCTCCAAGAATTCCAGGGAATTGACGCAGAAGGTCTTTGGCTCCGAGATTGGCTGGCTCCCCTGGCGCCGTCCCGGTTTCCAGCTCGGTCTCGATCTCGAAGCCTTCGTAAAAGCCAACCCGACCGCCAAGGGCGTGGTTCTCGAAAGCCATGGCCTGTTCACCTGGGCGGATGATGCCAAGGACTGCTATCTGCTGACGCTCGAGATCATCAACAAGGCGATCGAGTGGTTCGCCAAGGAGACCGAGGGCAAGACGATCTTCGGCGGTGCCGTCGCAAAGAGCCTGCCGGCAGACGAGCGCCGCGCGATTGCCGCGCGCCTGATGCCCGAGATCCGCGGTCGCATCGGCAAGGCAGAGCGCAAGCTCGGCCATTTCGACGATCAGGATGCGGTGCTCGAATTCGTCAATTCCAGCCATCTGCAGCCGCTTGGCGCGCTCGGCACGTCTTGCCCAGACCATTTCCTGCGCACCAAGATCCGACCGCTGATCGTCGATTTCGATCCGGCAAAGCCGGATGTCGATGCGGTTCTTGCTGGCCTCGACCAAGCGCTTGAAGCGTATAGGGCCGACTACACCCGCTATTACGAGACCTGCAAACACGACAATTCGCCCGCCATCCGCGATCCGAACCCGGTCATTTTCCTGGTCCCGGGCGTCGGCATGCTGTCCTTTGCCAAGGACAAGGCGACGGCCCGCATTGCCGGTGAGTTCTATGTCAATGCTATCAACGTCATGCGCGGCGCCTCGACGGTCTCCGAATATCAGGGGC
>JAIXSF010000143.1 GCA_027484835.1 Rhizobiaceae bacterium
GAACGGCTTCTCGAGCGACTGATACCACTCGCCCGGCATATTGGTGAGACCGGCAATTAGGCCCGCGCCGACGACGAAACCGATGAAGAGGATGTAGCTTACGATCTTGGACATGGCAGGCATCTAGGGCAATCCTCTCGGTTCGGCCAGCCTCTTAGAGCCGGATGATGTGCTGGTCCCAGGCGACGGGGCTCTGCCGGTCGAGGAAATCGCCGCGATAGGAGGAGACGGCAAAGCTGTCAGGCGAGGGGGCAATGCCCGCTGCATCCGTCAGCACCGTCTCGGACAGGAGGCGCCCGTCCTTGCCATCCAGCACCGCCCATAGCCCGTTCTTCGGCGAGGCAATGCCGACGAGGCCTTCTTTTCGGTTGACGGCGATAGCGCCGACATAGTTGCCGAGCCGGTCGGTCGTCTCGTCAGGCAGCTGGAGGTAAATGATTGCCTCACCCTTGGCGAAATGGCCGACCAGCGGCGGTCGATCCGTGCGCGGCCCCTCATACTGGCAGGCAAACCAGATTCGCCCATCGGCGGCGACATCGAGATGTCGGGTGGAGAGCTGCCTGAGTTCGGGCGGAAGCGTGTGCTTCTCGATCAGCGCGCCGGTCCCGGCATCGGCCAGAACGAGTGACGGCTCCATGTGGTCGAGATTGAGCTTGGTGCGGCCGAAATCCGGATGCGTCTCGATCCCGCCATTGGCGATGACCAGCAGGCCATCCGCCGTGACGGTGATGTCATGCGTGCCGATGCCATGGGCCGGCACCTCGCCCACCCGCTCGAAGCCGGTCAGGCAGTCATAGATCCCGATCACACCCGCATTGGCGTCGAAGTCGTTTTCGCTCGCATAGAAGAGCCGACCATCGGGCGCAAAGGCGCCATGACCGAAGAAGTGGCGGCCGTCCGCTGCCGCGATGATGCGCGGCTCCACGGACTTCTTGGCATCGAAGATGACAGCAAACGTCCCGGGCCGGCGGGCAAAGGCAACAGAGAGGCCGTTTGCCGGGCTATGGCAGAGCCCGTGAACGCGGCCCGGCAGGGCGATCTCGTCGATCAGGCTGCCGGCCTCGCTGACAAGCCCGATGGCAAAGGAGCCATCTGCGCGTTTCAGGCCGCTGGCATAGACCGCGTCCGAGCGTTCCAGCGCAAAGGCCGCGCGTGGCGCAAGGCCCGCGACGAACGCAAAACCTGCAGAGCGCAGGAACGCGCGGCGATCGATCAGCGGCGTTGCGATCATTTCAGTCGCCGTCGGAGAAGGAAAAGCCGGCAGCAAGCCCGATACCGCCGCCGAGATCGTTGTTGAGCCTCAGGATAAGGTCGCGGCTGTTGAGCAGCAGGAAGTCTAGCTTGGCGATCTGGGCCGGATCCTCAAAGACTTTTGCCACATCCGGCTTGATGTCGGCGGAGACCCGTGACAGCGAACGGGCGACGAAATCCGTCGAGGCGACGACCGAGCGATTGCCGTCGGCCAGAAGTTCCGCCATGCCCGAGGTGGCGAGCAGGTCGCGCAGTCCTTCGATATTGGCGGTGATCGAGCGGAAGGTATTGCCCGAGCGCCAGTAGATCGCCTGGCGCGGTAGGGCCTTCTTCGGATCGCCCTTGTAGAAATGCTCGATGCGCTGATCACGGATCGTCTCGGCCGCATGCACGAGCACGCCGAGCAGCTCCTTGGCGGCCTCGGCCTCGTCGCGGTAGAGCGGGTTTTTGGGTCCCGGCGTCTTCCAGGCGGCTGCCACACCATCCGGCGCATCCCAGGCTGCCGAGAGCTCCGAACCGAGACGCTCAAGGTTGGCCGCAATCGCCGTGCCATACTGGCAGCGGTAATTGCCTTCGTTGGCCGTCAGCGTTTCCGAGCCGGTTCCGAAGAGCACGAATTCGAGCGCGCCCAGCCCCTGCATCGCAACGCTCTTGCCCTTCAGTGTCTCGACCGACGTCACGCTCGGATCAGGCTTGGCGAGGGCTGCCTGAACCTGCTTCAGCCCGGTGCCCTTGCGGTCGGGGAAAAACAGGATGCGCTCGAAGCGGTTGTCATCGAGTACGGGTCCAACCCGCACGATCTCGATGCGCGACCAGGCCTCGACGAGATCGCCGAAGGTCGATTGCGCGTTCAACAGGCTCTCGGTCGAGGGCGCTTCGCAGAGCATGGCCATGGATTCCTCCATGGTCGCTGCCTCTTCGGTGAAGTGGCGGTAACCGGGGCGGATCAAGTCGTCGACGGCCCTGGCCATCACGGCTGGCACCTTGGCGGCGTCGAGCACACCGACGGCCGGGGGCGATTCCTGCGCCAGCGTGGGCAGGGGCAGCAACATCGTGGAGAGAAGGGCAAGGCGCGTGAAAAACCGCATCAGAGAGACTCCAGAAACGTGATCAGGGCCTTGCGGTCCTCGAGGTTGGTGGCGGCAAAGGCATCGCGGGCGGCTTCTGCCTCGCCGCCATGCCAGAGAATGGCCTCGGTCAGGTTCCGCGCCCGGCCGTCATGCAGGAAGAAGCTGTGGCCGCTGACCACCGGTGTGAGACCGATACCCCAGAGCGGCGGCGTGCGCCACTCCCGCCCGGTGGCATCGCCCACGGCCTGGCCATCGGCCAAGCCTTCGCCCATGTCATGCAGCAGAAAATCGGAATAGGGCCAGATCAGCTGAAAGACCTGCGCTTTGTTTTCGGCCTTGCGGCTCGTGACGAATTTCGGCCGGTGGCAGGCGATGCAGCCGCTCGCATAGAAGATTTCCTTGCCGCGCAGGACTTCGGCGTCGTCGACATCGCGGCGCTTCGGCACGGCAAGGTTCTTGGCGTAGAAGGTCACGAGATCGAGCACCGGATCAGGTCCTTCGGTATCGCCCAGCCGCGGCTGTACGCCGGTCGCTGCCTCGAAACATGAGGTCTGCTTTTCGGTACAGTCGCCGAAATGCCTGGGATCATCCGGCGTCGAGATCCCGATATCGCCGGCAAAAGCGCTGGCGCTCTGATCACGCACCGAGGCGTTCTGAGCCTTCCAGCCGAAGCGGCCGAGCTTGATGTCACCCGTGCGCTGATCGCGGGCGCTGGCCGCGCGTCCCGAAATGCCGTCACCATCGAGGTCATCGGGATCGGCGAGCGCCCGGATATCCTCCTCCGGGATCGCCTCGATCAGGCCGAGCCCGATCATCGGATTGGCGATGCGGGGAGAAAGAACGGTCGTGGGATCGAGCGGGCCATAGTTCAGGTCGCTCACGGAATACCTGGGGCGGCGCAGCATCACCGTCTCGCCGCCGGCCAGTGTCACCGGCGCCTCGGTATAGGTGATGACCATGCGTCCCTCGGCGGAGAAGCCCGGCACTGCCTGATCCTGCAGCTGGCCGCCATAGACGGGGTCGGGCAGGGAGGCGTTCTCCAGCTGCTCGAGCTTCGCCTTCTCCTCCGCCGTGGCGGCGGGGCGGGCGAGGCGGAAGAACATCGAGGTGTGGTCACGATCGCCTTCCGGCGGATGGCCGCGCCCGTCCTTGAGGTGACAGCTCTGGCAGGCGCGTGCGTTGTAAAGCGGGCCGAGCCCATCCGAGGCCTGGGTGGACGAGGGCGAGGAGACCCAGAGCTTGCGGAAGAGCGCATTGCCGAGCTTGAAATCCTGCTCCTCGGCAAAGGTGATATTGGTTGAAAACTGGGAAAAGGCATCCTGGTTGACGCCATGGGTGGAGGTGCCCGCGCCCCCCTGCATCAGTTCGAAGGCCTCGGCCTTGCTGAAATCCTCCGCCGGCTTGGTGACGGCTGTGACGCGGGCGGCATCCTTGGGCGTCAGGTCGCTGCGCGACGGGGCATCATCCGCCGCAGCCGGCCCGGTCTGGGCGGCGACCACCAGCAGTGTCGCAAGGCTCAACGTGAGGAGGCGGGAGGATGTCATCGGAGATGGGGCCGCACCCGAAGATACGGCCCGCCTTTGCTGCTTACTGGAAAACCGCGCCTGGATTATCAAGGCTATCGGAGCCTTCAAGCTCGATCGTGCCGAGGTCCAGCGAGGCAATGACGCGCTGGATGGTCTGGGTCTGGTCGATCAGGCCGTCGATGGCCGCCTGCACCGTCGCATTGCCCTCGGCATTGCCTTCGCCGATCATCTGGTCATAGGCTTCCTTGGTCTTGGCGCGCTCGGCCATGGCGTTCATGGCATTGAGCGTCTTCTCAAGCTTGCCCTTCATCTCCGCATCGAGGGCGGCATCCTTGGCAGCAACCAGCTCCGACAGCGACGGGCCGGTGAGCTTGGTGCCGTCGACGCGGGTGTATTCGCCGGTGTAGGCGGATGCGATGCCGATCGCGTCGTTCAGATGCGAGGCATGCGTGTTGTCGGAGAAGCAGTCATGCTCCTCTTCCGGATCATGCAAGAGCACACCGAGCTTCATGCGCTCGCCGGCGAGTTCGCCATAGGAAAGCGAACCCATGCCGGTGAGGATCGCGGAAATACCTTTCTGCTCGTCGGCGAGAACGGCCTTGGTCGCTTCACCCTCGGGTGCCCAGGCGGCGACCATCTCTTCGAGGTCCTGGACCAAGAGGGTCGAGGCAGCCTTCAGATAGGCGGCGCGGCGGTCGCAGTTGCCATTGGTGCAGTTGGCCGTGTCGTAGTCGGTAAAGGAGCGGTTGCCGGCGCCCGGGCCGGTGCCGTTCAGATCCTGGCCCCAGAGCAGGAACTCAATGGCATGATAGCCGGTCGCGACATTGGCTTCGACTTCGCCGGCTTCATGCAGTGTCTCGGCGAGGAACTCCGGCGTGATCTTGGAGGCGTCGACCTCTTCGCCGTTGATCTTGATCTTAGGGCTGGCGATGACGTTTGCTACATAGAGCGCGTTGCCGTCGCTTTCGCTGCCGTAAGCAGCGTCGACATAGTCGATCAGGCCTTCATCCAGCGGCCAGGCATTCACCTTGCCTTCCCATTCGTCGACGATCGGGTTGCCGAAGCGATAGACTTCCGTCTGCTGGTAGGGCACGCGGGCGGCGATCCAGGCCGCGCGGGCGGCTTTTAGTGTTTCGTCGCTCGGCTTGGCGATCAGGGCGTCGATGGCGGCGTCGAGCGCCTTGGCGGTCGAAAGCGCGTCTTGGAACTTGGCCTCGGCCAGCACGGTGTAATGCGTCAGCACGTCCTTGGGCGCCGGTGCAGCGAAGGCCGGGCCGGCGAAGATCGCAGCCGATGTGACGAGCAGCGCGATCGATGCGCCGATGACGGATTTCCGGATCATGGTGTCTCCCTCCGGCGCGAACTGAGCGCCTCGATATAAACGGACGGCCATGTCTTCGCGCAAAAAGAAACTGGTGTCAAACAGTCGAGTATAAGAAACTGCGGCTGAAGGAGACGCCGGTCAACTCAGGTCGGACGACGGCGCATCCGGCAGAAGAAGAAGCCGTCGGTATCCATGCTGGCGGGGCTGAGCGTCACGGTCTTGCCATCGGCCGAGCGCGGCTTGGGCGCGGAAGCGCCGAAGAGACGCGTCCAATCCTCGACCACGGGGACGATCTCGAACTGCGGATTGGCCTGGCTGAAGGCCTGGACCTGGCGGTCGTTCTCCTCCGGCAGCACCGAACAGGTGACGTAGAGCAGGGAGCCATTCGGCTTGACGAAGGTCGAAGCCTCGGTCAAGGCTTCCTGCTGCTGGGTTATGCGCTCCTGCAGGTTTCGGTCGGTGAGCCGCCACTTGGTGTCGGGACGCCGCCGCCAGGTGCCGGTGCCGGTGCAGGGCGCATCAACGAGAACCTGGTCGCAACGCTCCCTGAGGTTCGAAAGCCCCTTGGTGCTGTCATGCACCTGGACGTTATGCGTGCCGGCGCGCTTCAGCCGCTCGATGATCGGCGCGAGCCGCTTGCGGTCGGCGTCATAGGCATGCACCTGGCCCTTGTTGTTCATCGCAGCCGCCATGGCGAGCGTCTTGCCGCCACCGCCGGCACAGAAGTCGAGCACCTGGTCGCCTTCGCGCGGCGTCACCAGGTCGGCGACGATCTGGGAGCCTTCGTCCTGAACTTCGAACCAGCCCTTCTGGAAGCTGAGTTCGGCTGTAACGTTGGGCAGCCGCGACGGGCCTTCGCCGGCGGGCACGCGCATGCCGAAGCGGGCGATCGGCGAGGCCTGGGCACCGGAACGGTCGAGCGCCTTCAGCACCTTGTCACGGTTGGCCTTCAGCGTATTGACGCGCAGGTCGAGCGTGGGACGGGTGGCGAGCGCCTGGGCCTCGGCAAGCCAGTCGTCTCCGAAGGCCTGCTCGAAGGAGGGCTGGACCCAATCGGGAATGTCGCCCTGCACATGGAGCGGCGCGTCGGAAAGGTTGCGGCTGGTAAAGGCCTGGATCTGGTTGTCCGAGAGCGGTGCGGGGGCGAAGTTGTCGCCTTCCAGATCCGCCTGGAGAGCCTCGAGGCTCATGCCCCATTGGCGCAGCAGGACGGCCCAGCCGAGAGAATGGGCGCTGTCGTCGTCCATCAGCCAGGCATGGGAAAGTTTCATGCGCAGGGCGTCGTAGACAATATTGCCGATCGCCGCACGGTCGCCGGAGCCGGCGAAACGATGCGAAAGGCCCCAATCCTTGAGGGCATCGGCAACGGGACGGCGACGGGTCTCGATATCGTTCAAGACTTCGATCGCACCGGCAAGACGGCCGCCCAGGCGCATGGTCATTCTCCTCTGAAAGAAGAGAGCGTGGTAGCGGCGATCAGGGGCAAGAGCAAGCGTCTAAAGCCATGAAGAGATCGCCGATCCCGGAAGCGACGGAAGATATCAGCCGATGATCTCGTAGCAGACCTTGGCATGGCCCGAGCGGATCATGCCGATGTTCTGCGCAGCAGCCTTGGACAGATCAAGCACACGGCCGCGAATGAAGGGGCCCCGATCATTGATGCGGACGACGACGCTCTTGCCGCTTCGCGAGTTGGTGACCTTCACCTTGGTGCCGAAGGGCAGGCTCTTGTGGGCTGCCGTCAGCTTGGCCGGGTTCATACGTTCACCGGAAGCGGTCTTCGAATGCAGGGCGTACCAGGAGGCGCCACCGCAGGAAGACTTCGCATTTGCACTGTAAGGCGCGAAAGCACAGAGTGCAGCAATAGTTGCAGCGGTGAAAATAGAGCGTCGGTTGATCGTCAAGTTGTACGTCCCTAGTCGTTGACACGAGTGGTTTTTTGCGTGCCGACGCCTAAGCGGGGTCAAAAATGGCAAAAAAGTGCCTTTATGCCATCACGAAAAGTTACAGACCGAAACATTCGTGATGGCTTTGAACCGACCCTTTACCTTAACAATTTATGAATTTTCCGGAAAAATCGTTTGATTCCAGCTGTATTGCCGGAATGAAAAACTCTGCCCCTGCCGAGTCTGGCCGATCACAGAATCGGCAAAGAAAAATTTTGCTCCATCGCCTCATTTGGTGCCCCATTTGTGTTTCGAAAGGGGCGGTATCCGAGGTTTCGCGGGCTTTTCAATGCCAATTGGGCGCAGTTTGACCCCGATAAACGCTTGGTCAGCCTCTCTGGTTCCAGCTTCCGGACCCAAGTAGATCTGCCAGTGACATATGGTAATTCGGGTACTGGAAGTTGAATCCGAGGGACTTGATCTTGGCGTTCGAAACCCGCTTGTTCTCCCCGTAGAACGACCGCGCCATCGGCGTCAGTTCGGCAGTCTCGAAGGCCTGTTCCGGCGGCGCCTCCATCTCCATCAGCCGGGCAGCTTCCGTCACCACGTCCTGCGGCGGAGAGGGCAGATCGTCGGTGACGTTGAAGATCCCACCGGTCTTCGGGCCAGCCAGAAATGCTGTGGCGGATGCGATGTCCTCCACCCGGATGCGGTTGAACACCTGGTCCTTCTTCACCAGCCGACGGGCGGTACCGTTGGCGAGATTGATGAACGTGTTGCGCCCGGGGCCGTAGATACCGGAGAGACGCAGGATCGCGAGTGGCACATTGGCCTGGGCTGCAACCACCTGCCAGGCCTGCTCGGCGTCTACACGCTCGACCGACCGCACCGACACCGGTTTCAGTTCGGTGTCTTCGTTCACCCAGGCGCCGTAGTGATCGCCATATACGCCAACGGTCGAGAGATAGGCGATCCATTCGAGCTTCGGCATGATGGCCTTGATGCCTTCTTGCCCGCATAGCCGGATGAGAGGATCGCCTTCGCTGCCGGGCGCAATCGACTGCACGAGATGGGTGGTCTCCGAGAGTTCGGCGAGCAGCGGCTCCTTGAGATCCGCGCCGTCGAAGACGAAGGGCCGGATGCCCGCGTCTTCCAGCGCCTTGCCCTTCTCCGCGCTGCGCGTCGTGCCGGCGACAGAGGCGCCCTGACCGCTGAGCAGCGTGCCGATCGCCTTTCCCGAATATCCCGCCCCGAAAATCATCAAACGCATGCGTCAGCTCCCCGTCATCCATTCCTGTCGGACATGCTCGTCCGTCTCATTCTCCAAATGCTCGGCCCTGAGCGCGGCGAACTGCTCAGGCGCCAGAAGCCGCGACTGTGCCCAGACCGCCATGCCCCGCACATCGGCCGAGGCATCGTTTAGCAAGGCTTTGCAGGCCGGTGCCAGATCCACCGAACCGGAATTGCCGGCCGCGATCAGCACGTTGCGCACGAAACGGTCCCGCCCGATCCGCTTGACCGGCGAGCCGCTGAAATAGGTCCGGAAGGTTGGATCGTCCAGCGCCAGGAAGGAGGCGATGTCGGGCGCCTTTAGATCCTCGCGCGCGACGAGTTTCATCTCCCGGGCTGAAGCCGCAAACTTGTTCCAGGGGCAGGCCGCCAGACAGTCGTCACAGCCATAGATGCGATTGCCGAAGGCAGGCCGTAGCGCCCGGTCGATCGGACCCTTGTGCTCGATCGTCAGGTAGGAAATGCAGCGCCGCGCATCGATCTGGTAAGGCGCCGGGAAGGCGTCCGTCGGGCAGGCGTCGAGGCAGGCCCGGCAGGAGCCGCAATGATCGCTCTCGGGATCGTCCACCTCCAATTCGGCGGTGGTGAACAGACTGCCGAGAAACAGCCAGGAGCCGAATTCGCGACTGACGAGATTGGTGTGTTTGCCCTGCCAGCCGAGTCCGGCGGCGGCGGCCAGCGGCTTTTCCATCACGGGTGCAGTATCGACGAAGACCTTCATGTCCTCGCCCGCACGCGCGGCAAAGCGTGTCGCCACTTCCTTGAGCCGCCCCTTGATCACATCGTGATAATCGCGATTGCGCGCATAGACTGAAATCGCCGCCTTTTCCGGCTGCGCCTGCAGCAAGCGCGGATCCTCTTCCGGGCCATAATTCATGCCGAACATGACGATGGAGCGGACATCCGACCACAGAACGCGCGGGTCCGCGCGGCGATCCTTCGTCTCCTCCATCCAGGCCATTGTGCCGTGACGGCCTGCCTCAAGAAAGCTCGTCAGCCGCGCTGGTGCCTCGGGGATGGCGTCCGGCAGGGTGATGCGACAGAGATCGAAGCCTTGCGCCTTTGCCTCCTGGCGCAAGAACCGTGTGAGGTCTGCCCGCCGCTTCCGGATCTTCATGTCGATCTGCGGCTCGTCCATGGCAGTGTCAGTCAGAAGTCGAGGTCGGCGTAATGCGACACCGGCGTGATGCCGCGCACGCGTTCTGCGAGCAACGGGCGGAAGGACGGCCGCGACTTGATGCGCTGGTACCACTCCTTGGCAACCGGGAATTCGTTCCAGTCGATTTCGCCGAGATAATCGAGAACGGAGACGGCCGCGGCCGCAGACAGATCCGCGTAGCTCAGCCGCTCGCCGGCGATCCACTGGCGCGAGCCGGAAAGCCAGGTGAGGTATTTCATGTGGTGGCGGATATTGGAGCGTGCCGTGCGTAGCACCTTCGAGTCGGGCGCTCCCCCGCCGAGCCCATTCGCGATGATCAGCTTGTGCACGCGTTCGCGCACCAGCGGCTTGGTCACGTCCTGCTCCATCTTTTGCAGGAACCATTCGGTGAGCCGCCGGATTTCCGCGCGCTGGAACGGGTCTTCGGCAAACAGACGACGGTCACGCTTCAACACGCCATGCGTCTCGTCGATGAACTCGGATATGACGGTTGGACCGCAGAGAGCCCGCATGTTGTCGTCGACATAAACGGGCAGCGTGCCGGCCGGGTTGAACGCGAGGAACTCCTTGCGCTTCTCCCAGGTCTGCTCTTCCACCAGATCCGTCTGGAAGCCGTATTCGGACAGGACCAGACGAATGAAACGGGACGCGGTGGACATCGTGTGATGATACAGGGTGGGCATCGGAACTCGGATTCTCGGATTTTTCAGTGGCCGCGACGCAGGCGATTGAAGCGGCTGGTCATCAACGCGGCTTCCAAGCTATAGGGTTTCGGCCTCGGCAATACAAGCAAATCACTTTGCCTTCCCCTTGAAGGAGACCTCATGGAAGATCAACCCATTATCAGCGCGCTCGTGCTCGGCCTGATTGAAGGCCTGACGGAGTTCGTGCCGGTTTCGTCGACCGCGCATGTGCTGCTGGCCGGCCATTTTCTCGGCTTCGAATCGCCTGGAAACACCTTCGCGGTTCTGATCCAGCTCGGTGCGATCCTGGCGATCCTGAGCGTCTACTTCGCAAAGCTGCTCGGCATCGCGCTGTCGCTCCCGACAAGTGAGAAGAGCCGTCGTTTCGTCGGCGCCGTGCTGCTTGGTTTTCTACCCGCCGCCGTGATCGGCGCGCTGGCCCATGATTTCATCAAGACGGTCCTCTTCGAGACCCCGATGCTGATCTGCGTCGTGTTGATCCTCGGCGGTTTCGTCCTGCTCTGGATCGACCGCCTGCCGCTGAAGCCGAAGTATCACGATGTCACCGAGTATCCGCTGTCGCTTGCCCTGAAGATCGGCTTTTGCCAGTGCGTGGCGATGATCCCTGGCACCTCACGTTCGGGCGCGACCATCGTCGGCGCGCTTCTACTCGGCGCAGATAAGCGTTCGGCGGCGGAATTTTCCTTCTTTCTCGCCATGCCGACCATGCTCGGCGCCTTTACGCTGGACCTTTACAAGAACCGCAATGCGCTGACGGTCGACGACGGCCTGATCATCGCGATCGGCTTCGTGGCAGCCTTCATCTCGGCGCTGTTTGTCGTCAGGGGGCTTTTGGACTTTGTCTCTAAACGGGGCTACGCACCATTCGCCTGGTGGCGGATCGCCGTCGGCGCGATCGGCATCGTCGCGCTTCTGATCTTCGGCTGAAGCCGGCCGATCAGGGACAAGAAAAAAGGCCGTCCCGAGGGGCGGCCTTTTCTATTTGGTGAAATCAGTTGGTCGCCGGAATGGACGACGTCGCGCATGGGTCGATGCCATAGGCAGGCGAGCAATTGTCCTTGCGGGCCGCCACCGTGGTCGGCGCGACGAAGGAGCCAGCGATGATAACCAGTGCCGCACATGCGAAGAACAGTGCGATGGACTTGCCCATGGAATTGCCTCTTGAGACTGTCTGAAATAAGGGGCCGGCAACTGCTGCCGCCCGGCCGTTGGGGCCAGTCTTTACGCATTGCCACGTGCGCCATCAATAGGCGAACTTGCTTTATCCGCGGTTAACGCAGGTCTTTGATTAGCTGCGTCTTTTGTGCAACGCCAGGAAGGCTTGCCAGAGAGCCTGAGGACGGGCGAAGGCAGCCTCAGGCTGCCTTGCCGGATCCCGTGTACTGGCCGTGCACGCGATACTGCACGAGGTAGGTCGGCAGGATCGCCGCCATCGTCACCGGCTCGATGCCGAGACCTTCCAGCGTCCGTCCTTCGGCCTTCGCGGCGGCCGAAACGACATTGTCCTTTTTCAGCAGCTTCACTTGGTCGCTGGTGAGCGGCGGCGTGATCAGCGGCACGGAAGAGGCGATGCTGCCGATTAGCGAGGCGATGCCGAAGGGAAGCGTCACAAGCGCACGCTTGCGGCCGATGATTTCGAGCATCATCTCCAGACACTGCTTGAAGGTTGCCACATCACGGCCACCGAGTTCGTAGATCTTGCCGCGTGCGATCGTGCCCTCGACGGAGCGGGCGATGACTTCGGCGACATCGCCGACATAGACCGGCTGGAACTTCGTCTTGCCACCGCCGACCAGCGGCAGCGCCGGCGCAAGGCGCGCCATGGCGGCAAACTTGTTGAAGAAGCCGTCCTCAGGTCCGAAGACGATCGACGGCCGCAGGATCGTGGCATCTGGCAGAATGGTCTGGACGGCGGCCTCTGCACGACCCTTGGTCGCGGCGTAGACGGAGTCGGACTTGGCGTCGGCGCCGATGGCCGAAACATGCGTCAGGGTCGCGCCGACCGAACGGGCGGCTTCCGCAACGGCGCGCGCGCCGAATTCCTGGACGGCGTCGAATCCGTTGCGACCGCTCTCGAACAGGATGCCGACGCAGTTCACGACGTGATCGGCGCCCTGAACGGCGGCATCGACGGACGAGCGGTAACGCAGATTGGCCTGGACGAACGAGATCTGGCCGACATTGCCGAGCGGCTGCAGGAAGCCTGCGAGATCGGGGCGGCGAACGGCCACGCGGATACGATAGCCGCGCTTGGCGAGTGCCCTGACGACATGCCGTCCGACAAAGCCCGAGCCCCCGAAAACGGTGACGAGCGGCGGAAGGTTGGACAAGGTCATGGACGGCTCCCCTGAACTATATGGGCGCACACGATATGCGCGATCTGGCTGGCCTCTCTTAACCGAATCGTCCGGCGGGGGAAAGGCCCGTCAAGGCCGCATCCGCGGGACATGGAAGCGCAGGGCAGGGTGGGCTCAGATACCCTCGACGACCACGATTTCCCCATCCGCCACTTCCTGGCGGATCTTGGCGGCAATCTGGTATTCCGGCGAGTTGTAGCAATCGACGGCAGCCTGGTGCGAGGGGAACTCGACGACCACGTTGCGGGCGCGGGAAGGACCTTCGAGCGCGGTATAGGCGCCACCGCGCGCAAGGAAAATCGCACCATACTTCTCGAAAGCCGGCTTTGCCGCTGCGACATAGTCCTTGTAGCGCTCGGGCTCCCTGATATCCACGCGCGCAATCCAGTAGCCCTTGGCCATGATGTCCTCCCGGTTTGTCTTTGGTTATGCCTGCTTGGCCATCGCCTCGTCCATCTCGGCGAGGATCGCCAGCGCTGCCGCCTTCGGATCCTCGGCCTTGACGATCGGGCGGGCGACGACGAGATGGCTCGAGCCGGCGGCAATCGCGTCGGACGGCGTCATGACGCGCTTCTGATCGCCCTTGTCGGCGCCGGCCGGCCGGATGCCGGGGGTGACGATCGCCAGCTTGGGGCCGACAATCTGGCGCACGGCGGATGCCTCCTCAGCCGAGCAGACGACCCCACCCATGCGGGCGACGCGTGCCTGTTCGGCGCGGCGCAGCACGAGCGTGCGCGGATCGTATTCGTAGCCTGCATCCGTCAGGTCCTGCTCGTCCATCGACGTGAGCACCGTGACGCCCAGCAGGCAGAGGCCGGAGCCCTCGGCAGCCTTAACGGCTGCCGCCATCGCTTTCGGATAGGCATGCAGCGTCAGCATGGTCATGCCCATGCGGGCGATGTTCTCGACGGCGGACGCCACCGTGTTGTCGATGTCGAGCAGCTTCATGTCGAGGAAGACCTGCTTGCCCTCGCGTGCGAGGTCTCGGGCGAATTCGAGCCCGCCCGCAAAAGCGAGCTGGTAGCCGATCTTGTAGAAGGAGATGCTGTCTCCGAGCGTCGAGACAACGCGTTCCGCTTCCTGGACGGTCGGAACATCCAGTCCGACGATGAGACGGTGCCGTGCGCTCAAGTTTAAGACTCCTGCCAGATCTCCATGGCCGTCCAGTCGCATGCCGCGCGATGAAGCGCAAGCACGACAAATGGTGGTGATGCGACGATCCCCTGTTCTGCGCAGGCAGCCTTCAGGCCTTGCGGTAAATCCAGAGCTGGGCCGGCGGGATGTTGCGCACGACGAAGTCGAAATGCTGGATGTGGTAGCGATCCGGCCTGGCGATGACAGGCGAGACCGGCCCATAGGTGATCTGAATCACCGGGCGCCCTTCCGGGATGCGCGACAGCAGGTCCTCGAGTAGCTGGATACGGGCTTCCATCGGGAAGCTGAGCATCGGAACCGCCGAAATGACGCAATCGAACGTTTGGTCTGCGAAGGCGCCGAGCGAGGTCTTGAGATCAAAGGCATCGCCATGGATGAAGTTGACGCCGGCATAGTCCTCGACCAGGCGGCGATAGAAGTCTTCCGAATACTCGACGGAAACGATCTTCTCCGGCGCGACGCCGCGCGCCAGGATCTGCTTGGTGATGACGCCCGTGCCAGGGCCGAGTTCGAGGACCGGCAGCTCAGACTTAACGTCGATGACGCTCGCCATCCGCTTCGCTGTGACGGAAGACGTCGGCACGATCGCGCCGACCGTCTTCGGACCCTGCATCATCCCTTTGAAGAAGCGGATTTCTTCGTCGAATTTCTTCCCGAACCGTTCCTTCAGTCGAATGGCCATGGTCGTCCCTCTTCTTGTTCCTGCTCGATTGCTGCGAGCCGATTGCGACAATTTTGGGCCAGTTTGTCGCAAACGCAAGAGAGAATGACGCTGGCGGGCAAAATGCCCGCCAGAAACCTTGGAGCGTTAAACGCGCATCGGCATCAGGACATAGAGCGCGTCGGCGCCAGCCGTGTCGCGAATGAGCGTCGGGGAGCCGGCATCCGCCAGCAGGAAGATCGCATCCTCGCCCGAAAGCTGGGCGGTGATGTCGAGGAGATATTTGGCGTTGAAGCCGATCTCCATCGCGTCGCTTTCATAGCCGACGGCGACTTCTTCGGTCGCACTGCCGGAATCCGGGTTGTTGACGGTGAGCATCAGCTGGCCATCGGCGAGCGCCAGCTTCACGGCGCGGCCACGCTCCGACGAAATGGTCGAGACACGGTCGACGGCGCGCGCGAAGGTCTGGCAGTCGACGCGCATTTCCTTGTCGTTCGCCTGCGGAATGACGCGCTGATAGTCGGGGAAGGTGCCGTCGATCAGCTTGGAGGTCAGAACGACCGAACCGATGGAGAGGCGGATCTTCGAATCGGAAATTTCGATGCCGATGATGAGTTCCGGATTGTCGATCAGCTTCTGCAACTCGCCAACCGTCTTGCGCGGAATGATGATGCCCGGCATGCCTTCCGAGCCCGAGGGCGCATCGACATCGGCGCGCGCCAGACGGTGACCGTCGGTCGCCACGGCACGCAGCTTCAGCGCGCCACCGGCTTCGATCGTGTGC
>JAIXSF010000015.1 GCA_027484835.1 Rhizobiaceae bacterium
GATTGCAAATGCCATGCTGGCGGGTGTCATCCTCAATCTCTGCTTTGCGCCGTTCAAGGCTGTGGCGGTCGACCCGCTGCTCGGTTTGCCCATTCTCGTGGTCTGGGCAGTGGTGGCGGCCTTCAAGCGCCTCTATGCGGTGCCGGCAGCGCTTTTGACCTTTGTGGTCGTCATTGTCTTCGGGGTCGATCTTCCCGAGGGTGCGATGGCGAGCTGGGCGGCGTCGCTTGCACCGCCGGTGGAGCTGGTCGCTCCGGCTTTCACCCTTCCTGCGCTGGTGTCGATCGCGCTGCCGCTCTTCATCGTCACCATGGCCTCGCAGAACATTCCGGGGATCGCGATCCTCAAGGTCAACAAATACGAGCCTAATCCGGGGCCGATGTTTGCCGTGACCGGTGTGTTTTCCGCGCTCTCTGCGCCGTTTGGCGGCCATGCGGTGAACCTCGCGGCGATTACGGCTGCGATGTGTGCCGGTGAGGATGCGCATGCCGATCCCAAGCGGCGCTACTGGGCGGCGATCATTGCCGGCATCGGCTATGTGCTGCTCGGGCTGGCAGCCGGTGCCGTCACCGGTTTCGTCTCACTTGCGCCGCCGATCCTGATCCAGTCGGTCGCGGGGCTCGCGCTGATCGGCGCGTTTTCCGGCTCGGCGGTGGCGGCGTTTCAGGTGCCCGAGACACGGGAGGCGGCTGCGGTGACCTTTCTTGCGACCGCGTCCGGGATTTCGATCCTCGGGATCTCAGGCGCGTTCTGGGGGCTGATCGCCGGCGTGGCGATGCTGGGGCTGGTGAAGGCTGCACGGAAGAGTTGAGTGATCGCTGTTCTCCATGCTTTGATGTGGCATGGAGTTCGAATTCGATCCTGTCAAAAGCGAGGCGAACAAGGCGAAACACGGAATCGATTTCGTGGCGGCGCAGGAGTTGTGGTATGATCTCTATGCTGTCGATGCGGATGCTGGTCACCCGGCGGAAGCGAGGCGAATCCGTGTAGGTCGGATCGCCGGTGTTTTATGGACAGGTGTGTACGTTCTGCGGAATCGGCGCGTTCGGATCATCTCGGTGCGCCGAGCAAGAATTCAGGAAAGGCGTCGCTATGAAGACAATCAGCGCTGAAGAGTTCGACCGCAAGTTCGATGATGGCGAAGATATCAGCGAATACGTCGATTGGAGCAAGGCGACGCGGCCTAATCTCGAGCCTGTTGAATTTACCGTCACCATCAGGCGCGGCACGAAGCTTCGGCTTGAGCGTCAGGCGAAAGAGCTCGGTGTGTCCGTGGATTCCCTACTCGAAGATTGGCTGCGAGAAAAACTGGATGCTGCGAGGCCATCCGCCGCCGAATAACACCCTTGCGCGATTCAATTCGTCGCGTTATTCCTCATCTCATGAAGACCAACGGCACGACCTTTGCTGCGACTGACATGACGGCCCGCTCTGCGGCCGGCTTCGTCGCGTCGGTGCCAAACTCGCTTCTTCTTCTCGGCCTTATCCGCGGTTGCCGGGTCCGTTGAGGAGCGCCCGGCGGCCGGGTCAGCCGTTTGGCGATTGCTCCTCGAAAACTCCCTAATCCAGATCAGTAATTCCCTGAACAGGGTTCGTTCGGACGTGTCAAACGCAAGCTGATTTGCTATCAGCCGGTCACGCCGACGAGGACGAGAAGAGACGAAGACGATGATTTTGAAGACCCATACCGTCAAGCAGGGCATGCCGGACGCTTCGCAGAAGTACCGACCCTATCCGCAGGTCGCCATTGCCGACCGCACCTGGCCCTCGAAGGTGATCGACAAGGCGCCGATCTGGTGCTCGGTCGACTTGCGCGATGGCAACCAGTCGCTGGTCAACCCGATGGGCCACGACCGCAAGGCCCGCATGTTCCAGCTCTTGCTCGACATGGGCTTCAAGGAAATCGAGATCGGCTTCCCGTCTGCCTCGCAGACCGACTTCGATTTTGCCCGGTGGTGCGTGGAAGAGGGTGGCGTGCCTTCCGACGTCTCGCTGCAGGTTCTGGTGCAGTGCCGTCCGGAGCTGATCACGCGGACCTTCGAGGCGCTCGAAGGGGCCACCAAGCCGATCATTCATTTCTACAACTCGACGTCCGAGCTGCAGCGCCGCGTGGTGTTTGGCAAGGATGTCGCCGGCATCAAGCAGATTGCCGTCGATGCCGCCAAGATGATCATGGACATGGCGGCGAAAGCCGGTGGTGGCTACCGCTTCGAGTATTCGCCGGAGAGCTTTACCGGCACCGAGCTCGAGGTGGCACTGGAGATCTGCAACGCCGTGATCGCCGAGGTGAAGCCGACGGCGGAGAACAAGTTGATCCTCAACCTGCCGTCCACCGTCGAGATGTCGACACCGAACATCTATGCCGACCAGATCGAATGGATGTGCCGCAACATCGACAACCGCGAGAATGTGCTGATTTCTCTGCACCCGCATAATGACCGCGGCACCGGGATTGCGGCCACCGAGCTCGGCCTGATGGCGGGTGCGGACCGTGTCGAAGGAACGCTGTTCGGCAATGGCGAGCGCACCGGCAATGTCGATATCGTCACGCTGGCGCTCAACATGTTCACGCAGGGTGTGGATCCCGAACTGGACTGCTCGGACATCGAGCGGATCAAGGCGGTCTACGAATACTCCAACGAGATGGTCATTCCCGAGCGTCATCCTTATGTCGGCGAACTGGTCTATACGGCCTTCTCCGGCTCGCATCAGGATGCGATCAACAAGGGCATGAAGGCGATCAAGACCGCCAATCATCCGGTCTGGGAAGTGCCCTATCTGCCGATCGATCCGCAGGATGTCGGGCGTACCTACGAGGCGATCATCCGCATCAACTCGCAGTCGGGCAAGGGCGGCATCGCCTATATCCTGCAGGAAGACTACGGCATCAACCTGCCGCGCAACCTGCAGATCGAGTTCCGCGAAGACATCCAGCGGATCACCGACGAGGAAGGCAAGGAACTGCCGTCGAAGAAGATCTACGACCGCTTCATCGAACGTTACGTCGACCAGACGGACGCGCGGCTGAAGTTCGTCGATCACCACACCTATCCGGCGGGCACGGATCAGAAGGGCATCCGCGTGGTGGCCGCCGAGATTACCGATAACGGGGAGATCAAGCGGATCGAGGGCAAGGGCACGGGCCCGATCGACGGTTTCGTCAATGCGCTCTCGACCTATCTCGGCATCGATCTGTCGGTGCAGGATTATTCCGAGCATTCGCTGCAGCACGGTTCGAACGCAGCAGCCATCGCCTATGTCGAAATGGCGCACAAGGGCGGCAAGCTCTTCGGTGCCGGCATCAACACGAACATCGTGACTGCGTCGCTTGAGGCCATCGTGTCTGCCGCCAACCGCGTGCTCGACGAGCAGAAGAAGGCGTGAAGCCATGACGCTCTTCGCCGAGGTTCGACATCTGTCCTCGGCGAAGAGCCCGCTCGTGCTGCTGCATGGCTTCGGTGGGATCGGGGCCGTATGGGCGCCGGTCTCGCGCCGGCTCGATCCGGATCTGCCGCTTGTTGTCTACGATCTTCCCGGGCATGGGCGCTCCCTCGACGCTGACGGTGTCGGCCATGCCGGTGTGATGGCCAAGGTAATACTTGCTGATCTCGACCGGCGTGGCATTTTGAGCTTCCATCTTTGCGGACATTCGATGGGCGGGGCGATTTCCTGTCTGCTTGCTCTCAAGGTGCCAGATCGGGTTCGCTCGCTGACGTTGCTATCGCCGGGTGGTTTTGGACCGCAGATCGATCATGAAGCGCTGAGGCGCTATGGTTCAGCTGTCAACAAAGACGAAGTGGCGCTCGGGTTGGCCGCGATGTGCGCGCCCGGTGCCAGACCTGATCCGGGTGAGCTCGCTCTTCTCGCAGCGGCGCGGCGTCGGCCGGGAGCGACCGACCGGCTGGTGGAGATCCTGAATTCCTTCCTCGTGCAGTCCGAGGGGCCGATCGAGCAGGGGACGTTGCCGCTGACGTCTTTCGAGGGGCTTCGGATTCCGACACGGCTTCTATGGGGACATGACGATCCGATCCTGCCGGTTTCGCAGGCTGCAAATGTCTGGGAAGGGGCGGACGTGACGCTGATCGCTGGGGCGGGTCACATGTTGCTCGATGAAGCGCCCGATGTCGTGGCTGCCGCGCTTGCGGCGGCACTGGCGAAACCTTGAGCTTTCAGCTCCCCAGCAGGCGCTCTGTGTGGTCGAGCTGCAGGGGCATGTCTTCGCTTTCAATCTTGAAGCGCTGCCAGTCGAGTTGCCAGTTTCCGGCTTCACCATCGATCGAGAAGAGATTGTAGCCGGCGGCCGGTTTCTTGGCGCCGGGGCCTTGGCTTGCCGAGGCGATGCCGACGACCGGGACCTTCTTTTCGCGGTCTGCCAGCCAGTAGAGCGTGTTCAGATGGGTATGGCCGTGCAGAACGAGCTCGGCGCCGCCGGTTCGAATGGCGGCTGCAAAACGGCGGATGCCGATCATGCGCTTGTGCTGGGGGGCGGCTCCCCGGATCGGCGGATGATGGATCATCACGACACGGAAGAGGCCTTCCTCGCCGGCAGCCTTGAGCAGGGCAGCCGTTTCACGGGCCTGGCGGCCACTGAAATAGCCCTGGGCGGAAAAGGGTGGGGTCGCGATCGAGGTCGAGCAACCGATCAGGGCAATCGGGCCGCGGCGGCGGATATAGGGAAAGAGCTTGTGGTCGTCCTGGAAGATGAGCGGGTCGTCGTCGCCGCGCATGTAGTCGTACCAGGCCTGGACGACGCGCTCATGGGCTCCGGGCACATAGGCATCGTGATTGCCGGGTACGACGGAGGTGTCGAGCGGAGCGCCTGCCTCCTTCAACCACTCGGCCACGAGCTTGACCTCGAGCTTGGAGGCGAGGTTGACGAGGTCGCCGGTGATTGCGAGGTGATCGGGGTTTTCGCCGCGCAAGGCCTTCAGGGTCATTTCCAGCGCATTGGGGAAAAGATGCTTGCGGCGGTTGCGATGCCAGTTCACATAGCCCGTAATCCGCTTCGAGGCCAATTCCCGGATCGTCAGGTTCGGCAGCGGGCCGAGATGCACGTCGGAGATGTGGGCGAGCTTGAA
>JAIXSF010000413.1 GCA_027484835.1 Rhizobiaceae bacterium
CGGAAGGAGATCTTCGCCGAGGCCTTGGCCGCAATCACGGTCTTGAAGCCCTCGCCGGTATACCCGCCGATGATGCCGTTCACTTCCGCCGTCGGACGCGCCCAGGTGAGTTCCAGCACGGAACGGCCCTTTTCGCCTGCCGGAACCGACAGGCCCACTTCGCCGAGGAAGCTTTCTGCCGTCCGCCCGAGGCTCTCCCAGGAGGCTTTGATCTTGGCCGGCGTCTCCTCGACACCATCGTAGAAGCCGGGAAGGGTGACCGCGCCGGTATCGTCATGCAGGTCGGCCAGGATCTTCGTCAGGATGTGCACCGGATTGGCAGCCGCACCGCCGAAGAGACCCGAATGCAGGTCGCGGTCGGCTGCAATGATCGTGACCTCTTCGCCCACCAGGCCGCGAAGCGCCGCAGCGATCGCCGGCGTCTCGCGATCCCACATGCTGGTATCGCAGACGAGCGCGAAGTCTGCCTTCAGCTCGTCGGCATTGGCCGCCAGGAACGGCTTAAGCGACGGCGAACCGGATTCTTCCTCGCCCTCGAACAGGATGGTGATCTTGACCGGCAGCGAACCCTTCACCGCCTTGTAGGCGCGGCAGGCTTCGACGAAGGTCAGCAACTGCCCCTTGTCGTCGGAGGTGCCACGACCGGTGATGACCTTGCGGCCGTCCTTCTCCTTGATCGCAGGCGCAAACGGATCGTCTTCCCAGAGATCGAGCGGATCGACCGGCTGCACGTCGTAATGGCCGTAGAAGAGCACATGCGGCGCGTCAGCCCGATCAGCGGCGTGATGGGCAACCACCATCGGATGACCGGGCGTGTCGCGCAGCGAGGCGTCGAAGCCCAGTTCGGTAAGCGCCGAGACCAGCCATGTTCCGGCCTTGCGGCAATCGGCCTTGTAGGCCGGATCCGTCGAGATCGAGGGAATGCGCACGAGGTCGAACAGCCGTTCGAGGCTCTGCGGCAGTGCCTCGTCGGCCTTGGCAAGGATGGGGGAGAGATCGGTCATGGTCATGTCCTGCAAATTTGAAAGTGGGGCGGACGATAGACCAAAGCTACTGACGTTTCGAGGCATCGGGACCGCGAATTTTTCTCAAGACACTATGAAGATCCGTTCACAGCTTCCGGGCGTTTGCGATCGCCCAACGGATATATTCCTTCAGCAATTCCTTCTCGAAACGCCTGAAACCGTGAAACACTGCCTGCTCGGCCTCTTCGGCCGCCGCAAGCGCTTCCTCGCGCATGTCGCGCGCCTTGTCGGTCAGAAAAATCTGCTGTGCCCGCTTGTCGGTGGGGTGAACCCGGCGCTCGATCAGCCCGTCGCGCTCCATGCGGGCAAGCGTGTTGGCAATCGTCGCCTGCTCCACATCGACGCGGTCGAGAAGCTGTCTTTGGGTCAGTCCCTCTTCCTCCCAGAGTTCGAGCAGGATCGGAAATTGCCCCGGCGAAAATCCGAGTTTCGAGGCACGCGCCTGAAGCGCCCGCGTAAAACCGCGCGCCAGCTGGCTTGCCAGCCATGTGGCGGATTCGGAGCGGTCTGGGATCGTACGGTCATGGGCCATGGCACTCGACACGTCGTCGCGGTTTCTCAAAGTCGGGGAATGATCGCATGCGATCCATTTCCGAGGCTGACTAATTTTGGATTTTCACGCGAGAGCTACGGAAGCCGTCGTGGCGATAGGCGGGGGACTGCCACGACGGCTCCGGAATATGGGGACAAAGGCCCGGAGAGGGGGATAAGGCCTTTGCCCGAGTCTGAAGCGGCGGGGGACGAGCCTCATTCAGACTACGGCGTGATCAGGCGCCGATGACTGAGATTTGTGGCTTGGAATGTGTTTTTTCAAGGGAAGACGAGATTACAATTCGGTAAGCTTTTCGTGATGATTCACGGGTGATCCGACGCGTTCTGGGTGTCATTTGTGTCGGGCAATTTTGCGGCAATGGAGCCAAACCGTCATGGACGTTTGGCCTGCCTCGCGCTATCCATGCCGACATGAAAAAAGGCGATCATCTCTTCCTCGTCGACGGCTCGGGTTTCATCTTCCGCGCCTTCCACGCCATCCCGGCCCTCAACCGCAAGTCGGACGGCCTGCCCGTCAACGCGGTCTCAGGCTTCTGCAACATGCTGTGGAAGCTGTTGCGCGATGCGCGCAACACCGATGTCGGGGTCACGCCGACCCATCTGGCCGTCATCTTCGACTATTCGTCGACGACGTTCCGCAAGGAAATCTACCCGCTCTACAAGGCGAACCGCTCGGCCCCGCCGGAAGATCTGATCCCCCAGTTCGGGCTGATCCGCCATGCGACGCGCGCTTTCAACCTGCCCTGCATCGAGACCGAAGGTTTCGAGGCCGATGACATCATCGCCACCTATGCCCGCCAGGCGGAAGCCACGGGTGCCGACGTCACCATCGTCTCCTCCGACAAGGACCTGATGCAGCTCGTCACGGCGAACGTGCACATGTACGACGCGATGAAGGACAAGCAGATCGGCATCCCCGATGTCATCGAGAAATGGGGCGTGCCGCCGGAAAAGATGATCGATCTGCAGGCTATGACAGGCGATTCGACCGACAACGTTCCCGGCATTCCCGGTATCGGCCCGAAGACCGCAGCCCAGCTCCTGGAAGAGTTCGGCGATCTCGAAACGCTGCTCGCCCGCGCCGGTGAGATCAAGCAGGTCAAGCGCCGCGAAAACATCGTCGCCAATGCCGAGCTCGCCCGCGTGTCCCGCCAGCTCGTCGAACTGCGCACCGACGTGCCGCTCGACATGAAGCTCGAGGAACTGGTGCTCGAACCGCAGAATGGTCCGAAGCTCATTGCCTTCCTCAAGGCCATGGAATTCACCACCCTGACCCGTCGTGTCGCCGAAGTCTGCGATTGCGATGCAGGCGTCATCGAACCGGCCGTCGTGCCGGTTGAATGGGGTGATGCGGCCCGTGGCCCCGATCTCGATGCCGGCGACGTGCCTTCTGCCTCTTCGGCCGACGCGTCCACTGCTTCCGCGCCGACGGATGCAGCCTCTTCCGCAAAATCCGGCAGCCCCGATGGCGCGACACCCGCTGGTCTCGCAGCAAGCCGGGCGAATGCTCTTGCAGGAAAGCCGATCGATACCAGCGCTTACGTGACGATCCGCGACATCGAGACCCTCGAACTCTGGATTGCCGCTGCCCGCGAGACCGGCCTCGTCGCCTTCGACACCGAGACCACCTCGCTCGACCCGATGCAGGCCGAACTCGTAGGCGTCTCGCTGGCGATCCAGGACAACGTCCTGTCGCCGGGCTCCACCGACATCCGCGCCGCCTATATTCCGCTGACCCACAAGACCGGTGTCGGCGATCTTCTCGGCGGTGGTCACGCTGAGGGCCAGATCCCGATGAAGGAGGCGCTGGCTGCCCTAAAGGGCCTGCTCGAGGATCCGTCGGTGCTGAAGGTCGCGCAGAACCTCAAATACGATTACCTGGTGATGAAGCGCCACGGCGTGACGCTCCAGTCCTTTGACGACACCATGCTGATGTCCTACGTGCTCGACGCCGGCAAGGGCAATCACGGCATGGATGGCCTCTCCGAGAAATGGCTCGGCCATACCCCGATCGCCTACAAAGACGTCGCGGGTTCCGGCAAATCCTCCGTCACCTTTGATCTCGTCGATATCGACCGAGCAACCGCCTATGCCGCCGAAGACGCCGATGTCACGCTGCGTCTCTGGATGGTGCTGAAACCCCGCCTGGCCGCTGAAGGTCTCACCCGTATCTACGAGCGCCTGGAGCGCCCGCTGGTACCGGTGC
>JAIXSF010000361.1 GCA_027484835.1 Rhizobiaceae bacterium
GCTACCTGGGGCTCGCGGCCCGCTCCATTCTCGGCTTCTTCGACGATATCGACGTCTTGATGACGCCGGTGCTTTCATCGCTGCCGGTCAAGATCGGTGCGCTGCAGCCAAGCGCTGTCGAAAAGACGCTTCTCAAGCTTCTCGGCCATGTGGGCGGGGGGCGCCTTCTGAAGAAGCTCGGCATTGCCGATCAACTCGCCGCCCAGACCTTCGAGTTCATCCCCTGGACACCGGTTTTCAACGTCACCGGTCAGCCCGCCATGTCGGTGCCGATCGGTTGGTCTGCCGATGGCTTGCCGATCGGCATGCAGTTTGCCGGACGTTTTGCCGCTGAAGACACGCTGTTCTCGCTGGCGGGCCAGCTCGAGCAGGCACGGCCCTGGAAGGATCGGCGTCCGAAGCTTTGAGGGCTTCGATCAAAGGCCGGGGACGACGAGGACCTTCACTTCGCCCGGCTGTGGCGGATGGGTGACAACGTGCGGTGCCTCGTCCAGCGTGACCTTGCGCGAGATCAGCTTCTCCACCTCGATCCTGCCGGTGGCGATCATGTCCGCTGCGCGGCGATGGGTGAAGGGGTTGATGAACGAGGTGACCAGCTTCACTTCGCGGAAGAGGAGATCGAAGGGTTCGATCGAAACAGTCTCGCCCTGCGCCATGACGCCGAGGATCACGGCAGTGCCGCCGGGGCGGACAATCTTCGTTGCCTGAACGACCGTTTCCCCGACGCCGGCGCATTCCATGACCACATCCACGCCACCCGGAACGAGGCCGGTGTCGCCCGTGATCTGCGCGATGACGTCTCCGGCGGCGGGATCGACGCTGGCGGTTGCTCCCAGTTCTGCCGCAAGCTTGCGGCGCGCAGCCTGTCGCGTGACCAGAATGACCGTGGTTGCGCCGGCAAGCCTTGCGAGCTGCACGGTCAGTAGCCCGATGACACCGCCCCCGAGGACCACGACGGAGGAGCCGGCCTTGATCTCGGCGAGATCGATCCCGTGCAGGCAACAGGCGAGCGGCTCACAGAAGGCGCCGTGCATCGGGTTGAGGTCTGCCGGAAGCAGGAATGCCTGCTTGTTCGGCACCACGACATAGTCGGCGAAACCGCCGTCGCGATGAATGCCGATTGCCCTAAGGTTGCGGCAGAGGTTGACCCGACCGTTGACGCACTGGCTGCAGCGCCCGCAGGCGATGTTCGGATCACCGGTAATGCGATCGCCGATGGCAAAGCCTGACACGGCGCTGCCGATTTCTTCGACGATACCGCTGAACTCATGGCCAAGGGTCACTGGGGGCGTGCAGGGGAATTCACCATGATAAAGGTGACGGTCTGTGCCGCAGACACCACAGGCTTCGACTTTGACCAGAAGGTCCTCCGGTCCAGGACGGGGTTTCTCGACCTCCCGCGTGAACAGCTTTCCTGTTGCCTCCAGTCGCATCGCCTTCATTCGTCGCTCCTCCCAAGCTTTTGTTGCCGTCAGATTCGCACGCGGTGCGACGGCTGCCAAGTCCGGACGAGTCCCAGGCTTTGGCAGCCATCAGAGAAAGTTGCCTCCTTCGGGTCGACGGCGGAGCACCGGGCCGCTAGATAGTTCAAGGAACGACAATCAAAGGTTCTTTGTGATGATCATCCTGCATTATCTGGACAATTCCCGCGCCCATCGGATCCTCTGGCTGCTTGAGGAACTCGGGCTCGATTACCAGGTGAAGGTCTATCATCGGACGACGGACTATCAGGCCCCGGCCAGCCTCAAGCAGATCCACCCACTCGGCAAATCGCCGGTGATCGAGGACAATGGCCGCATGATCGCCGAAAGTGGTGCGATCATGGAGTATCTGATCGAGACCTATGGCGGGGAGGGGCTGCGTCCCGCAGCCGGTACCGACGAGCGGCTGCGCTATCGCTACTGGATGCATTATGCGGAAGGCTCGGCGATGCCGCTTCTCGTGATGAAGCTGATCTTTTCGCGTATCCCCGGGCAAGTGCCATTCTTCATCCGGCCCGTGGCAAAGCTGATCAGCCAGGGCGTCGCAAAGAAGCTGCTCGATCCGCAACTTGCGGATCATCTCGAGCTCTGGATCTCCGAGGTCAGCAAGGATGGCTGGTTTGCCGGCAAGGATTTTTCCGCTGCCGATATCGCGATGAGCTTCCCGGTCGAGGCCGGCATGACACGGATTGCGGAGGGCCGCGATCTGACCGTGCTCCGCGGCTGGGTCGAGCGTATCCGCGCCCGGCCCGCCTATCAGCGGGCACTCGCCCGTGGCGGCGAATATGGGTATGCCAAGAGCTGAATGATCAGGTGACCGGAAACCGGTTGCGCACCTGATCGGCATAACTGCGGCTGACGGGGATCTGCTCTCCCGATTTCATCTGCACCACCAGACGGCTGCCGCTTCTGGTGACGCAGGCCACGTGATCCACCGCAACCCAGTGGGAGCGGTGGGTCTGCACGCCGTCCGTCGTGCCAGTTTCTTTCACCGCATCGGCAAATCGCAGCAGCACCAGTTGCCGGCCCCGCGAGGTGGTCACGACCGTATAGTGATCCTCGACCGTCAAATGGATGAGTGGGCCACGAAACTCCGGTTTGAGACGTTCCAGCAGGGTTGGTCGCGGCTCGTGCCGGTTTTCCATCGGGGTCAAAGGCATCGTATCCACCACCGCCTGTTTCGCTCCCGAAGACATTGTCATATGCGAGAGCAGGCTGAAGAGGATCGAAAGCGGAAGGCAGACAAGCATCTGTTCGCCGTAGGAGCCCAGGGTCGGCTTTGCACCCAGCCAGGACCAGCGTACCGCCTCGACCGCTGCCGCCACGAAGGGCGTGGCGGCTATGGCGTTGAGGGCCAGCAAGAGGGTCTGGCTGCGGATGTGGGCTGCGAGCCAGATTTCGCCGAGGGTGATGACGAAGATCGCGATCGCCCAGGCGGCCGCGTGCAGCAAGCCCCAGAAGGCAGCGCGTTCGGCCAGTCCCATTGTGTCGATGGTCCCAGATGGTCCGGTGGCGACAAAGATCGAAACAACAATGCTGAAGGTTGCCCAAAGGCGGGGCGTGCGGATGAGCATCGTCCATTCACGAAGCGCAGACTGCAAGGCGGTGCTGTTCACGAATTTCTCTCGACTTCGACGGCAAAGCATTTGTCGCGCGGACATTTCGGCGGGATCAGCGAGACACAACCATTGAAACCGCGATCTCCTTGAAGGCAAGCCCCATGTCAATTTCTCTTCTGACCGACGCATCTCCGGCCATCCAGATTCATGTTGCGACTGCCGTCCTGGCATTGGTACTCGGTGGTTATCTTATCGCGGCAGCGAAGGGCACGAGCATCCACCGCCTGCTCGGGCGCATCTGGATCGCGCTGATAGTGGCGACTGCCCTTTCAAGCTTTTTCATCCATTCGCTCCGCGGCTATTTCGGTTTCAGCCCCATCCATCTCCTGTCCGTTCTGACGTTGATCGGCAGCTTTCAGGCCGTGGCTGCGGCGCGTGCCGGGCGTATTGCCGACCATCGGCGGCATGCTGGCAATCTCTACACCTTCGCGCTTCTGACAGCTGGTGCGTTCACGCTGTTGCCCGGACGGCTGATGCACAAGCTGCTGTTTGGCGAGGCCGAGGGTCAGGCGCACTGGCTGGCGATCGGTCTGGTGCTTGCTTTGGTCTTCCCCATCCAGTGGTGGCTGCGGTCTCGCGGGCCGGGACGGATCCAGGCATAGGAAGACGAGCCCAGTCACTGGCGTTGTGGAACAGTTCGGCTATCTTCTCATTGTCACGTGCGTAAACGGAGGAGAAAGCGTCATGGAATGGAGAGGCCGTCGTCAGTCGGACAACGTTGAGGACCGGCGTGGGCAATCTTCCGGTGGCGGAGGCCTTGGCCGCAATCCCTTCGGCCGCTCCGGTATTCAGATCCCGATGGGCGGCCGCCGCGGTGGCGGTTTGAGCTTTGGGACGATCATTTTCCTTGTGATCATCTATTTCGTCCTGAAGGCCATGGGCATCGACATGCTGCAGGTTCTCGGTGAGGGCAATGTCGGCGGCGCGGGTTCAGGCTACGAGCAGCAGATTGGCCAGCGTCCAAGCGGGCAGGCGAGCGACGACACAACCGCATTCGTTCGCACTGTTCTGGCCGAGACCGAAACGACGTGGAATGCGATCTTCTCGGCGTCCGGTGAACAGTATCGTGAACCGACGCTGGTTCTCTTTGCGGGCTCGACGTCGTCGCCTTGCGGGCAAGCCTCTTCGGCCACTGGGCCCTTCTATTGCCCTGCGGACAGCAAGGTCTATCTCGACACGGAGTTCTTCGCGCAGCTCGAACAGCAATTCGATGCGGCCGGGGATTTTGCGCAGGCCTATGTCATCGCCCATGAGGTCGGCCATCATGTGCAGAATCTGACTGGCGTCCTGCCGGAATTCAATCGCCAGCGTCGCTCCATGGGACAGCGTGAAGCGAACCAGATGTCGGTGCGCGTCGAGTTGCAGGCGGATTGTTATGCCGGCATCTGGGCGAAGTCCGCCGACAAGGAGGGCATCCTTTCGGAGGGGGATCTTGAGGAGGCGCTCAACGCTGCCCAGCAGATCGGTGACGATACCCTACAGAAGCGCAGCCAGGGATATGTCGTTCCCGACGCCTTCAATCACGGAACGTCCGCACAGCGGATGAAGTGGTTCAAGCGCGGTTATGACACCGGTGACGTCAGCGCCTGCGATACTCTTTCCGGCGCGATCTGACGCGCCGGCTTCCTCAGCCGATGACGAGGGCCGTCAGCCAGAGGCCAAGTCCGAAGACCGTGTGAGCGACCAGATTGAGGGCCCGGACCTTGTTCGGGTTCGGGGTCTTCGATGCAGCCCAGCCGATGCCGAGGCCGGGTTGCAAGAGAAACCAGCCGGCCGCGACCGTGACGATCCCCCAGATCCAGGCCGGGAGCAAGGTGGGCGTCGCGAACCAGTCGGGACCGACCATCAGGGCGAGCATGATGCCATAGGCGATGCCGACGGCGTAATGAGAGATCCAGCCGAGCGCCCGTTCATGGGTATAGGGTTCGGCCTCGGCAATGCTCTCGTGAAAGACCTTCCCATTCTTGAGGTGGTAGAACCAGCGGCCGACAGGCGCCCAATTGGCCTTGGGTTGCTTGAAGACGAGGGTCAGGATCACGGCCCAGAGGTCCATGGCGAGCGTTGCGCCGGTGCCGATCAATGCACCCTTCCAGATCAGTTCCAGCATGTCTCTATGGTCTCCCGCTGCCGCATTGAGGACGACCATAGACCGACCTGTGCGCGCACGGAAAGGACGGTTCGGCCCCAGATCGTCTCTTCCGCGCCTTGTTTTTCATCAATTTTGGTGATGTCTCGACCAAAAATTCTGCAGTTTGCTGATTTCGGCTTGCCGGATCCCCTGCAGCCACTTATCCATCTGCGACATGCCGCTCACCAGATTCCTGGAAGCGGCTTTTTTCGTTGAGATTCAAGCCATGCATACCGAAGTCGTCACGCACGAAACCCATAGCTATGCGCCTGTTGGCGCAGGCAGCTGGATGTCGCACATCCGTGCAACGCTGTCGCTCGGCATTCCGCTGATCGGGGCGCAGCTGGCGCAGCTCGGGATCCATACGACCGACGTCGTGATCGTCGGTCAGCTTGGGGCAGTGCCGCTTGCGGCGATGGTGCTTGCCGGCCAGTTTTTCTTCACGATCTTCATATTCGGATCGGGTTTCTCCATGGCCGTCATGCCGATGGTGGCTCAGGCCTATGGGCGCGGCGATGTCGTTTCGGTGCGTCGCTCCATTCGCATGGGCATGTGGGTCTCGATCCTCTATGTGCTGCTGACGATGCCGCTGTTCTTCAATGCGGAGGCAATCCTGCTGGCACTGGGCCAGAAGCCGGAGGTGGCAAAGCTTGCGGCCGATTACGTCTACATCGTCCAGCTCGGCCTGCTCCCGGCGCTGCTCTTCGCTGTGCTGCGCGCGCTTGTCAGCGCCACCGGCCGGGCGCGGATCGTGCTCTGGGTGACCATCGGCATCCTGCTCCTCAACGCGATCTTGGCCTATGCTCTGGTTCTCGGACATTTCGGCCTGCCGGCACTCGGGATGACCGGTGCAGCACTGGTTGCCGTCATGGTGCAGTGGGTGAGCTTCATTGCCATGGTCATCTATATCCAGACGCGGGACGAGACGCGCCGCTACGAGCTCTTTGTCCGCTTCTGGCGTCCCGATTGGCAGGCATTTCGGGAGGTGCTGACGCTCGGTCTGCCGATCAGCGTGACGGTACTGGCGGAAGTCAGCCTGTTCAGCGCCGCCTCACTCTTGATGGGGCGGATCGGCACCATCGAACTGGCCGCTCACGGCATTGCGTTGCAGCTTGCCTCGATCGCCTTCATGATCCCGCTCGGCCTGTCGCAAGCGGCCACCGTGCGGGTGGGGCTGGCGCATGGACGCCGGAACTATCCGGAGTTGGTGCGGGCCGCGATCACCGTGTTCGCGATTGCCGGTCTGCTCTCGTTTGCCGGTGGGGTGTTCTTTCTCCTGGCGCCCGGGCCGCTGGCATCGATGTTCCTCAACGAAAGTACCGCTGATGCGGCGGCGGTTCTTGCCTTTGCGGGCCCGCTTGTCGTCGTCGCCGGCCTTTTTCAGCTCGTCGATGGCCTGCAGGCGATCGCCGCGGGACTTCTGCGCGGGTTGAAGGATGCGCGGGTGCCGATGATCCTTGCACTCGTTTCCTACTGGCCGATCGGCTTCTTTCTGGCCTGGCTGATGGCGTTCCCGTTGGGAGTGGGGGGCATCGGCATCTGGTACGGCTTCTGCCTGGGGCTTGCGAGCGCCGCCGTGATGCTGTGCCTGCGCTTTACCCTGAAGGTCCGTCGGGAAATGCAAACGGCCCGGGGATGAACCCGGGCCGCCAATTTTCACCAGTCTGACTGATCTCAGCGTTCGGCGAGTGCCGGTTCGCCCTTGGTCTCGCGCACCATGTTGACGAAGCGACGGAAGAGATAGTGGCTGTCCTGCGGGCCGGGCGAGGCTTCCGGGTGGTGCTGGACGGAGAAGACCGGCTTGCCCTTCAAGCGGAGGCCGCAATTGGTGCCGTCGAACAGCGATACGTGAGTCTCTTCAACGCCTTCCGGCAGCGACTTGGAGTCGACTGCGAAGCCGTGGTTCATCGAAACGATCTCGACCTTGCCGGTGGTGTAGTCCTTGACCGGATGGTTTGCACCGTGATGGCCTTGGTGCATCTTCTCGGTCTTGCCGCCGAGCGCCAGGCCCAGCATCTGGTGTCCGAGGCAGATGCCGAAGACCGGCTTGTCGCTCTTGACCAGGTTCTGGATGACCGGAACGGCGTATTCGCCGGTGGCGGCCGGGTCTCCCGGGCCGTTCGACAGGAAGACGCCATCCGGGTTCAGCGCCAAAATGTCCTCAGCCGATGTGGTTGCCGGTACGACGGTGACCTTGCAGTCGAGACCGGCAAACAGGCGCAGGATGTTGCGCTTCACACCAAAGTCGACGCACACGATATGATACTTGGCGTCAGCGGCGCCGAGCGTCGTGTGGCCTTCAGTCCAGGACCAAGCCTTTTCGTTCCAGACGGAGGACTGACCCGAAGTTGCGACCTTGGCGAGGTCGAGGCCGACGAGGCCGCTCCAGGCCTTGGCTTCGGCCTTCAGGGCCTCGATGTCGAAGACGCCGTTCGGGTCATGGGCGATCACTGCGTTCGGCGCGCCGTTTTCGCGGATCCAGGCGGTCAGCGCGCGGGTGTCGACGCCGGACAGGCCGATGATGCCGCGGCTCTTCAGCCAGGCGTCGAGGTGGCTTGCGGCACGATAATTTGAAGGCTCCGTGATGTCGGCCTTGAAGATGGTGCCGACCGCGCCGTGGCGTGCTGCCGGCGTCAGGTCTTCGATGTCTTCCTCATTGGTGCCGACATTGCCGATGTGCGGGAAGGTGAAGGTGACGATCTGGCCGAGATAGGAGGGGTCGGTGAGGATTTCCTCGTAGCCGGTCAGTGCCGTGTTGAAGCAGACTTCGGCCTGGACCTTGCCGGTTGCGCCGATGCCGTGGCCTTCGATGACGGTGCCATCGGCGAGAACGAGGAGGGCGGTTGGCTTGCGGGTCGTCCAGGGGGCTGTCGCGGTCATGGTCGTTCCTTGTTCGCCCGCGCGCCGGCCCCTTGTCGGAGCGGCCTCGCAGGACCATTTATGTTGCAGATCGAGGGCGCGCGAAGTCGCGCGATTTCAGCCCTGATAACAATTTGCGTGCAGGTGCCGAGCAATAGACGCATCGTGTGGCGAGGTCAATTCCGGAGTTGGCGGACGCCCGGATTTCCACCAAGCCATTTCAATGGTTTGCTCAATTCGTTTGCACTGCAGCACGCGTCTGGCTATGAGAACCACTTAACGAACACGGAAAAGCCACAATCGCCGACGGCGCAGTGGGCTCTTCCCCGGAGAAAAAAATGATACGCGACACGCTCGCCAACTCGCTGAAAGAGTCCCTGAAGGCCAAGGATGTGCGCCGGACTTCGACCGTGCGTCTGATCCAGACGGCGATCAAGGATCGTGACATCGCCAATCGCGGTACCGGCAAGGATCCGGTGACGGATGACGAAATCATGCAGATCCTGATGAAGATGATCAAGCAGCGCGACGAGTCGGCCAAGATCTATGCCGACAACGATCGCCCGGAACTCGCTGCTCAGGAGCGCGAGGAAATCGTCATCATCAAGTCGTTCATGCCCGAGCAGCTTTCGGACGACAAGGTCCGCGAGCTCTGCGCAGCCGTGATCAACGAAACCGGCGCTCAAGGCCTGCGCGACATGGGCAAGTGCATCAGCACGCTGAAGGAGCGCTACCCGGGCCAGATGGATTTCGGCAAGGCCTCCGGCGTGGTCAAGGACCTGCTGAAGTAAGCTTTCGCTATCTTCGCTTGATATCGGCGCCGCCCTCGGGCGGCGTTTCGCATTTTAGAGCCGCCCGCTGTGAATAACGGGTACGCCGCGTGAAAGCCTTGGCGCTCTGCGATGGCGGCGCCTATATGAAGGGTCAGCTTCCCAGGGATACAGATGCGTTTTTCCAACGACTTCCTCGACGAGATCCGTGACCGCGTGCCGATTTCGGCCGTGGTGGGCCGTCGTGTGACCTGGGATCGCAAGAAGACCAACGTTTCCCGACAGGATTACTGGGCGTGCTGCCCCTTCCATGGCGAGAAGAGCCCGAGCTTCCATTGCGAGGATCGCAAGGGTCGGTATCACTGCTTCGGCTGCGGTGTGTCCGGCGACCATTTCCGCTTTCTGACGGATCTCGAGGGCCTGAGCTTCATCGAGGCAGTGCAGCAGGTGGCCGACATGGCGGGCATTGCCATGCCGCAGCCGGATCCTCAAGCCGAGCGGCGTGAGCGCGAGCGCACGACCCTGCAAGATGTCATGGAAATGGCAACGCAGTTCTTCCAGGACCAGCTGCAGACGGCGAGCGGTGCTCGGGCGCGGGCCTATCTTCGCGAGCGCGGCCTGTCCGGCCGGACGATCGAGACATTTCGGCTGGGATATGCGCCGGAAAGCCGGAATGCGCTGAAAGAGTATCTGGCCTCCAAGGGTGTGCCGAAGGAGCAGATCGAGGCGTGCGGTCTCGTCGTGCATGGGCCCGACATTCCCGTCTCCTACGACCGCTTCCGCGATCGCATCATGTTTCCCATCCTCTCGTCTCGCGACAAGGTCATCGCCTTCGGTGGGCGCGCCATGGCGGCGGATGCGATGGCGAAGTATCTCAATTCGAACGAGACCGAGCTCTTCCACAAGGGCAATGTTCTCTACAACTTCTCTCGCGCGCGGCGGTCGATGCAGGGTGCCGATGGAGCCGACACGCTGATTGCCGTCGAAGGCTACATGGACGTGATCGCGCTTTACCAGGCCGGGATCGAAAATGCGGTTGCGCCGCTCGGCACGGCGCTCACTGAGAACCAGTTGCAGCTGATGTGGAAGACGACGCCGGTCCCGGTACTGTGCTTCGATGGCGACGGCGCCGGTCAGAGAGCCGCCTTCCGCGCCGTTGATCTTGCCCTGCCGCATATCAAGCCGGGTCAGTCGCTGCGCTTCGCGATGCTGCCTGACGGCAAGGACCCGGACGATCTTGTCAAGCGCGACGGGCGCCAGCCTTTCGATCGCGTGCTGTCCGAGGCCCGGCCGCTTGCCGAGATGGTCTGGGTGCGCGAGACACAGGGCGGCGGCTTCGAGACGCCGGAAAAGCGGGCAGAGCTCGAAGCGAAGCTGAAGCAGGTCGTCAATGTGATTGCCGACGAAAATGTGCGGCGTCACTATCAGCAGGATGTTCGCGACAGACTTTACGCCTTTTTCCAGAGTGCGCAGCCCGGACGTGGCGAGCGTGGAAACTTCCAGGGTGGCGGACGCGGCCAGGGGCAGGGTGGTGGGCGCGCCGGTGGCCGTCCGCCGGGACCTGTCGCTTCAAGCCGTGGGGCAATTTCCGATCGGCTGGCGCGTTCGGGGCTGGTGCGCGGGGCACTCGATCAGCCCACATTACGGGAAAGCGTGCTGGCGCTCACCATCGTCAACCATCCGCAACTGCTGGAAGACGAGTATGACGAGATTGCAGCGATCGACTACGAGCATGTCGGATTGCAGAAGCTGTGGTCGTCGATGCTGACTGCGGTGGCAGAGGCGGGGCCGACGCTCAGCCGTGAAACGCTGATCCCCAAACTCGAGGCGCATGGGCACGGCACGCTTCTGCGGGGCCTCGATCAGCAGATCCGCAATGCGCGCCTCTGGATTGCGACCGAGATTGCGGCTGCCGAGGATGCGCGCGAAGGCTATCGCCAGGCGCTTTCGCTCTACAAGCGGGCACGGGCGCTGAAACGCCAGCGCATGGAGCTCGAGCGGGAGATTGCCGAGGCGACCGAGACCGACGACGCCAGCCGGATCGAGCAGGTCATCAGCGCGCTGCACGAGGTTCAGCTTGAGGTTGCGCGTATGGAAAACCAGGAGGCGATCATCGACGGTTTCGGTGTGATGTCCGGGCGCGTCAAGGGGCCGGCGACCGGGCACGGCTGATGTAATCGTTTGCATAAAGCTGTTGCGTTGCGGCGACAAATAGGGGATTCAGATCCTGTTCCATTGCCGCCGGAAACCAGAGTGTCGCTGAACGAGTTCGATTTCATAGCCCATGGCAGGCGCAAACTTCGCTCCTTCTGGCGTCTGCCGAACGCAGTCTGGTGGGTGGCGAGGATCGGAACGGCGGGGTATCCGCCGCGCATCCGGCGCAGGCTTGCAGTCACGAATGTGATTGCAGCGATGATCAGCCTGATGACCATTCCCTATATCCTGCTCTACATCTTCTATGACTGGTGGGGTCTGCTGCCGGCGATCATCGCTTTTTCCCCGCAGGTGATCTTCTACGCGCTGACGCCGTATTTTCATCGCTATGGTCCGACGGCTGCTGCCCTTTACCTCTGTACGATGTGGCTGATCTTCGGGGTGGGCTACTGCATGTTCTTCGGGCGGGAATCGGGCCTCCATTTCTATTTCCTGCCTGGGGCTGCGGCTTCGATGCTGGTATTTGGATCGGAACGCTTGCTGCTCTCCGCCGGTGTCACCATCGTTGGGCTTGTTGCGTTTCTCGCAACCGAGGTCATCTTCGTGGCGCCGCTCGATTTCATCAATGTCGAGCCGATCTTTCTCGACACGCTCTATTATCTGACGGTTCCCTTCGCTTTCCTGCTGATCTTCACGACCTCGTTCTTCGCCTTCAAGGAAGCCGCGCAGGCCGAGATGGCGCTCGAATCCGAACATCAGTTTTCCGAGCGCCTGTTGCAAAACATCCTGCCGCAGGCGGTTGCAACCCGGCTGCGGGATCACGGAACCCAGGTGGTCGCCGATCACGTTCCGTCCGCCACCATTCTATTTGTCGATATCGTTGACTTCACGCCGCGTGCCGCCCGCTGGGAGCCGCAGCAGGTCGTGGCGTTTCTCAGCCGCGTCTTCGGCCAATTCGATCAGATTGCGAGTGCTCATGGGCTCGAAAAGATCAAGACGATCGGGGATGCCTACATGGTCGCCGGTGGACTGCCGGAGCCGAAGCCGGATCACGAGGCGGCCGTTGCGCTGATGGCGCTTGATCTGATCGCCTGCTGCCGCCGGATTTCGGAACAGGTGGGGGAGGCGGTCGAGGTGCGGATCGGGCTTGATACGGGTCCGGTCGTGGCGGGCGTGATCGGACCGAACAAGCTGCTCTATGATGTCTGGGGCGATACTGTGAATACTGCAGCCCATATGGAATCACATGGTGCAGCCGGCCGGATCCAGGTTGCGGATTGTCTCAAGTCTAAACTGGAGAGCCGGTTCGATTTCGAGTTGCGCGGCGAGATCGAGGTCAAGGGCAAGGGGCCGATGCGTGTCTGGTTCCTGACCGGCGTCAAGGAGGCGGTCACTTCGCCTGCGTGAGGCCATGCGGATGGCGCCAACCCCTTGTTTATCGCATGCGACGTCCTACATCTGCGAAGATCGGTGATAAAGACGCCGTTGGACGGCTTGTTTTGTTGATTTTCCCGGTGAAGCCTGCGGAAAGGCTTGACGTCAGGAAAAATTGTGGGAATCACCAATCTAAGCACACAAGGGTGAAGTGGGTTCGGACGGATCTCTGGTATGATGACCGGTCATGCAGATAATCGAGTTTTCGGCGCTGCGACCGCAATGCCCATAGTTAATCAGGAATTAAGCAACACTCCGTTAGGTCAGTGACAGCTATCCGCCCGGTTGAGTGGTCCATTCTCCCATTCCTCCGGCGACCAGCAGCATGATCAGACGTCAGGGAAAGCGACAAGATAGATGGCATCGAAAGTCAAAGAAAACGAAGAAGCCGACAGCGAACGCGACGGCGCGCCGGACGGTCCGCTTCTCGATCTTTCCGATGACGCGGTCAAAAAGATGATCAAAGCCGCCAAGAAGCGCGGCTATGTCACTATGGACGAGTTGAATTCGGTTCTGCCATCGGAGGAAGTGACCTCGGAGCAGATCGAAGACACCATGGCCATGCTTTCCGACATGGGCATCAACGTCATCGAGGACGAAGACGTCGACGAAGCCCAGGGTGGCGATGACGACAGCGACGACGAGGCCGAAAGCGAAGGCTGCGAGCTGGCCCCGACCGCCGGCACCGCGGTTGCGACTGCCAAGAAGAAAGAGCCGACCGACCGCACCGACGACCCGGTTCGCATGTATCTGCGCGAAATGGGCTCGGTCGAGCTTCTGTCGCGCGAGGGCGAAATCGCGATCGCCAAGCGCATCGAGGCTGGCCGCGAGACCATGATCTCCGGTCTCTGCGAGAGCCCGCTCACCTTCCA
>JAIXSF010000395.1 GCA_027484835.1 Rhizobiaceae bacterium
ACGAACCCCGGAACGCGTTCTTCGCGAGCCGGTTGGCATTGGCGTCAAGAACCCCGCGTGATTTGGGAACTTGTAAGTTGGAAAAAAGCTTTCCAAGCGCATCGGCGGAATGTCCGCCCTGATGTCATGCGCCTTATCCTTCGTCGCGTCTCAGTTGTCGCTGGGCACGCTCACGCGGCGGCCGGAAGGTAAAAGCTGACCTGCAAATGGGCCAATCCGCACCGGAAGTCAAGATTTCTTTTGCGGTGCGGGATGACGCGGCATGAAGCAGCGACCTTTTAACCCGATTGTCGCCTGAGTTTTCAGCCCAAAGGCGAGGCGGGCGCGGCGGCAAACCGCAGCGTGACATGCAGCCCGCCGGTCTCGCCATTCGCGATCTCCACGTCGATCCCGTAGACCTCGGCAATGTCGCTGACGATCGAGAGACCGATACCCGTACCGGCAACGCGCGTGTCGAGGCGCACCCCGCGCTCGGTCATGCGTTTCAGATCCGCGTCGCCCACCCCCGGACCGTCATCAATCACCTCGAGAACAACCCCATCCGGGCCTGATGTCGCGGCGATGATTATCGTTGTTCTCGCCCATTTCACGGCATTTTCGACGAGGTTGCCGATCAGTTCCTGAAGATCGCTCGGATCGATGCCGAGCTTGATACCCTGGGGTACGCTAACCTGAAACGCCAGGCGTTCGCCGTCCGGCGTGCGCTTGAGCGTGCGCACGATCATGGCAACCGATTGCTCAAGATCGGCATCGGCGGTACGTAGGCTGGCGGTCGCGGCGATACGGCTGCGCGCAAGCTCGCGATCGACATGGTTGCGCATGACGCTGGCAAGATGAGCCAGCTCTTCGCCGATCTCCTCTTCGCCACGCTCCTTCAGCGTCTCAGCATCATTGGCCAGCACGGTAAGTGGCGTCTTGAGCCCATGGGCGAGGTCGGCTGCGCGCGCTCGGGCGCGGGCAATCAGGGCGTCCTGGTCGTCCAGCAGCCGGTTCATGGCGTCGACCATCGGCTTCAACTCGCCTGGAAGGGGGCCGGTCAGACGGCTTGCCTGGCGAGCCCGAATACGGTCGAGGCCGTCTCCGATCGCCGACAGCGGCTTGAGGCCGAAGGTGAGCTGCGCGAGCGAAGCCGCAACCAAAAAGGCAGCAAGCGCCAGCATGTAGGGGATGATATCGGCGACGAAGGCCTCGCGGGCCTCGGTGATTGTTGCCGTATCGATGGCTACAGCCAGCCGCAGCGGTCTTTCGCCATCTGTGGCCCGGGCGATCACCTTGCGTTCCTGGACCAGCAGAGTTTCCCCCTCGGGGCCGGGAAGGTTGTAGCGGTGAACGGCCCCTGTTTCCTGCGGATCATCGGGCAGGGGGAGTGTGTAGTCCCAGAGCGAGGCGGAGCGCGACTGCGTTCCGCGCCGGTCATCGGCGATCTGCCAGTAGAGCCCACCGTAAGGGGTGGAAAAGCGAATATCCGTCGGACGGTCGGGCAGGCGCACGGTCCCGTCTGCGGCGAACTCGATCTGACCGGCGATATTGTTGAGGTGGTCCGTCAGCTCCTGATCGAGCCGGTGCTCGAGGCTGCGGGTGAAAAGTCCGACAAAGACGAAAGCCGCAAGCGACAAGGCCGCAGCAACACTGAGCAGCGAGACAAGCACGAAGCGGATGCGGATCGATCGGTTCACGCGTCCGGTCCGCCCATCTTGTAGCCGAAGCCCCGGCGTGTGCTGACGGCGTCACGGCCGAGCTTGCGGCGCAGGCGGCCGATCAGCACCTCGACGGAATTGCTGTCACGTTCGAAGTCCTGGGCATAGAGCTGTTCGGTCAATTCTGCCTGGGTAACGTGTCGGTCGGCATTCAAGGCAAGATGGGTGAGGCAGCGGTATTCGAGCGGCGTCAGGTCGACCGGCAGACCCGCGAGGCTGACCGTCTTGTTGCGGGTATCGATGGCAACGTCGCCGAATTCCAGCACCGGACTCGCCTGGCCGGCGGTCCTGCGAATGATGGCGCGCAGGCGTGCGAGCAGTTCGGCCATCTGGAACGGCTTTGGCAGGTAGTCGTCGGCACCGGCATCGATGCCCTCGACGCGCTCCTGCCAGTTTCCGCGCGCCGTCAGGATGAGAACGGGCATGCGCCTGTTGGCATTGCGCCAGCGTTTGAGGACCGCGAGGCCATCCATTCCGGGCAGGCCGAGATCAAGCACGACGGCCGCGAACTCCTCTTCGTCGCCCGTGAACCACCCGGCTTCGCCGTCCGTTTCATGCACGACCAGGTAGCCGTCCCGCTCCAGATGGGTGGTCACGTCTCGCGCGATGCGCGGGTCATCCTCGATCAGCAGAATGCGCATCAGTCGTTCTCGATCTCCCGGATTTGGCCCGAACGCGCATCGACCTCGACTTCGACCAGACGGCCATCGGCACGCAGCACGCGGAACTCATAAAGTTCGAGCCCGTGCTCTAGCTCGATGCGGGCGGAGACGATATCGCCCGGCACCCTTGCGGTCACCGTTCGGCGCAATTCAGCCAGAGACTTGATCCGTCCACTGGCCACGTCGTCGGGCAGTTCGTCATGGGCGCTTTCCTGGACCTCGCCATCGGCCTTCGCCGGCATGGCGACCGGAAGCACGGCAACGAGGGCGCTCAGGGCCAGAGCGGCCAGGCGAACCGGAAGACGGGATAGCAGTGAGCGCGGGGTCCGTGTCATCCCTTCTGCTTACCATCGGAAAGCTGAAATTTCGCTGACATTCGACGTCAGCTGACCCTCAGCCGGTCTCGACTAGGGTTTGTTCAACGGCGAATGGCAATCCCGCCCCGTCGTCTCTACGAGGACATTTCCCATGAACAAGCTCATTGCACTCTCGCTCGTTACCTTCGCTTCCTTTGCCGGCTTTGCCCAGGCTGAAGACGAAAGCACCAAGTGCGACGCGCCGAAGGACAAGTGGTTGACCGAAGAGGCCATGAAGGCCAAGGCCACCGAACTTGGCTATGACGTGCGCCAGATCAAGGTCGAAGACGGCTGCTACGAAGTCTACGGCATCAAGGACGGCCAGAAGGTCGAGGCCGTCTTCAATCCGGCGACCGGCGAACAGGTCGGAGCCGAGTGATGGGCAGCGTCGAGCACAGCGTGCCCGACGCGCTCCAGTCCGGCCGCGTTGCGCGGCCGGCACTGGTCAAGGTCTGGGACCCCTTCGTCCGCTTCTTCCACTGGGCACTTGTCGGCTTCTTCGCCTTCTCGTTTCTGACGGGAGACGAATGGAAGGATGCGCATATCGTATCCGGCTACGTGATCGCTGCGCTCATCACCTTTCGTGTCGTCTGGAGTCTCATCGGGTCGGAACATGCGCGCTTTTCCAGCTTCGTCTTCAGCCCGCTGACGGTGCTTCGGTTTTTGCGTGACACCGCGGCGATGCGGGCCAAGCGCTATCTTGGCCACAACCCGGCCGGCGGTGCCATGGTCATCGCGCTGCTGCTGATGATCTCGGGCATTGTTACCACCGGCTACATGATGACCACCGACGCCTATTGGGGCATCGAATGGGTCGAGGATACACACAAGGTTCTGGTCTATTCGACGATCGGCCTGATCGGACTTCACATCGCCGGCGTCGTGCTCGCCAGCCTCGAGCACAGCGAAAACCTGGTCCTGGCGATGATCACCGGCAAGAAGCGTCCCAAGTGAGTTCCGGGCCACTGTTGCCCATGTCCGGAGCCATGGTCAGACATCGATGAGGAGGGTGATCGTGATCCGATCGCCCTCCTTTACTGCTTCGCTCCGGCGCAGGCTCACTTTCAACGGAAGCAGATAGCTGTCGCGACGCTTGTCCGGAAAGAGAGAGGTGCGAACCTCAGTCGTGCCGACTTCGGCTCTGACGGCAATGGCGCCCAAGGCATTGGCGCGACCGAAGAAACGCACTTCGGCGGTCGTCTCTTCGGGCAGGAAAATACCATGCCATCCGCCTGGCACGTCGAAGCGGATCACTTCGGCTTCGAAACGGATGACATGGCGATCGGGGTTCATGCCGTGTCGTCCGGCGGCATATCCAGCTGAAAATCGCAGGCTGCAGCGGTCACGCCATTCACCATGATCTCCAGCCGGTGGAGGCCGGGATAGTAGACGCGGGTCGTGATCGGTCGGAAGGCATGGCGCCTGTTGATGGTGAAAGGTTCTCCCGGCGCTAAAATCAGGCTCTTGCCCTTGAAGACCTTGGGCGTGAGCGAGCCATCCTTCTTCTGGTGGTGGATGGCATAGTCGACGAGGACGGTCCGGGCTTCCCGTCCTTTGTTGATGAGATGAATGTCGAAGCGGAGTTCGCCAGGATAGGCGATCCGGTCCGCCGCGAGCGTCAGCGTGGCGGCTACATCCGTCAGTGCGGCGAAGCCAAAATTGGCGAGCGCCTTGCCGTGACCTTTCTTGATCAGCGTGCGCGAGGCGTGTTTCAGCAGCCACAGCCTGTTCTTTGATGCACCCGCGGCATGCCGCTCGACGAAATCGGCGACGAGGTCCGGATGGTCCTTGGCAATGTCGTTCAGACTGTTGGCGACCGAGCGACGCACATAATCCTCGTCGTCGTCGATCAGGGCCTCGAGGATGGGCAGAATGGGCGTGGGATCCCTGACCAGAGCCGGCAGCCGCATCGCCCAGGGCAGACGCGGGCGGGTGCCTTCGCTGGCGAGACGCCGGACATGGTGGTTTGGATCATCGACCCATTGGCAAATGATCGCGAGTGCTTTGTCTTGCTCGTCGGCAATGAAGGGGCGGATGCCGAATTCCGCGGTGAAGTGCGGGGTCAGTGCCTTCAAGAGATCGAGCGCCGTTTCGAGATGACCCCTTCCGTGGGCGGCAACATACTGGTTGAACGAGAGCAGTGCCCAGCCGGTCAGTCCTTGATGATCCGGTGCCGGAAGACAAGCCCGCAGGATGGCCGCAGCCTGTTCGAAATCATCCGGCAGATGGCGATGCAGCGCGTCGGCGATGCACTGGCCGCGCTGCATCAGTTCGAGTCCGTCGAGGAGTGGGAGGATATCTCTGAGGAAGGCTGCATGATCGAATGGCCCCCAGGCCCGCGCCACGGCATCGGCCGTATCGCGGGCGGTGTGTGGGCCGATCAGATGTTTCAACGGTTCGGCCATCAGGGATCAGATCATCTTCTGCGTTTCAAAATGCTGCATCAGGGTAACACCGGTGATCGCGGCCATGTAAGGGGCGAAGGCGGGGTCGTCCTGCACTTTAGCCGCAGCGGCATCGGCGCTTTCCTTGTCGGCCCATTCGACGAGGTCGACCATCATGTCGCGTTGGTCGAGGGAGCTCAGCGCCCGCCAGCTGATGAAACCGGGATAGGTGTTTACAGCGGCAATTGCGGCACGTCGGGCCTGTTCGGCCGCCGGGCGGTCGGTGACTGTGCAGACGGCGATTTCGAGGATGGTGTTCGTGGTCATTTGGCGCTCCCGTGGTTGATCACGGCTTGACCTAACACGAGTCAACTGACAACCTTCTGGCCATTATCTTCGAAGGAGGCCCTCATGCGCCCCGCCGACCGCCTGTTCCGGATCATCCAGTTGATGCGCTCGACGGGCCGCGCGATGACAGCGGCCGAGATTGCCGAGAGGATGGAGGTTGCGCCGCGCACCATCTACCGCGACATGGACCACCTGATCGCATCCGGTGCGCCGATCGAGGGCGAGCGCGGCGTGGGTTACATGCTGCGCGAGGCCTTCGACGCTCCGCCACTCACCTTCACCTTCGAGCAACTGGAGGCACTCGCTTTCGGGCTTCGCGCCGTCGAGATGCTGGGCGATCCCCGACTCGGTCAGGCGGCGCGGGAGGCGAAGGACAAGATGCTCGGCATGCTGCCCAAGGATCATGCCGAACGGCTGATCTCGGCGCCGATCCACGCCTTTCGCTCCTCCGCCCAGCCGGAAGTGCCGGATTGCCTCGGTGACATGCGTTCAGCGCTGTCGGTCA
>JAIXSF010000478.1 GCA_027484835.1 Rhizobiaceae bacterium
GGGCGCGACCAAACCGAGGACGGACACGGCTGGACCGAGATTTTTGAGAAGGGCATGCTGGTCACGCTGCGCGGCAAGACCGGCTGGCGCGAGGTGGAAATCGGCCGAGGTTCCGCTGACACCACCTGCCCCGTCGCCGCCGTCGAAACCTGGATCAAGTTCGCCAAGCTCGCAAAAGGGCCCCTCTTCCGCCGCGTCACCGGCCAAGGAAAAAACGTCGGTCCGGATCGGCTCAACGATCAAGAGGTGGCACGCCTGGTCAAGAAGGCCGCGCTGGCCGCTGGCATACGCGGTGATCTTCCGGAGATCGAGCGCGGACTGAAATTTGCTGGCCATTCGCTGCGCGCCGGACTCGCCTCGTCGGCCGAGGTCGATGAGCGTTACGTTCAGAAGCAACTCGGCCATGCCTCGGCGGAAATGACGCGGCGCTACCAGCGCCGACGCGATCGCTTCCGCGTCAACTTGACGAAAGCGGCCGGGCTGTAGCCCCCTCCCCTACCGGCGACCCGCTTAGGCCTTGGAACCGTGTCGGGAGCGCTCCGCGATGCTGGAAAGATCGACCTTCTTGCCCGCGACATCCGCGACGATTTTCAATGTACCGCCGAGGGACTCGACATAATCGCGAAGCGTCGACAGCTTCATGTCGGCGCGCTTCTCCAACCTCGAGACGTTGGTCTGCTTGAAACCGGTCGCAGCAGAAACGTCTTCCTGTGTCCGTCCAGCAAGCGCCCGCAATTCCCGCAGATTGTGCGCCGTGACGAGCTCGCCGGCACGCTTCGCAACGGCGCGCTGTTCATCCTCAGGCAGCGTCTGTATTAGCTTATCGAGATCATCCATGTCTCTTCTCCAACTCGCTCAAATGCTCGTCGTACCGTCTGTCCGCCAGATCGATCAACCGTTTGTAGAAGAGCTTCTGGCTCACACCGCTCTTCGCACCACCGCAGAGAACCACAGCCTTTCGCTCCGGATCGAAGGCAAAGGCGAACCGCCATTGCACCCTCAAGACCTTGACGCGCAGCTCTTTCATGTTCGCGTGTTTGGAGCCTTCGAGCGTGTCGACCTCAGGTCGTCCCAGTCGAAAGCCCTTCTCGCGAAGCAGCACCAGATGCGCGAGCAATTCGACCCGAACATCGGCTGGAAGGTCTGTGATCTCGCTTTTGAAGCGGTCATGAAACTCGACTTCCATTCCGTCATTTCATATCCTGAATGATATAGATACTTTGGGAGATATAGTCCATATCTCCCCTCGAAGCAATACTGGCCATTTCCTTCGGAAATGCGGACAAATGATCGTTAGCCCAGGCTTCCAGCAAACCGTTCAGCCAATCGATCTCGCTTGAACGCCTCCACGACCAGATTGACGAAGGCCCGCGTCTTGGCCGGTAGCAGCGTTCGCGTGGGGTAATAGAGCGAAATCGCCCCCGCATCGGAATACCAATGCGGCAGAAGGCGCATGAGACTGCCGTTCTCCAGCTCAGATAAGACGTCAGGCACAGCGAGCATGGCCACGCCGAGACCGAGCCTTGCCGCTTCGCGCATCGCCGCTGGATCGTTGACGACGATCGTTTCGCGCAATGGTGCCAGCATTTCGGCTCCCGCCGCGTCGCGCATTGCCCAATGACGGATCCGGCCGGTTCTAAGAGAGCGCATGACGATCCCGTTGAATTGTGAGAGCCCGGAGGAATCGGTCGGTGGTGTGCGTTTCGCCATGTAGGCGGGCGATGCTACGGCAACGATATGAGCAGGTGCCAGCGTCCGGGCGACGATACCGGGCGCCAGGTCAAAGCCGCCACCAATCGCCACGTCATAGCCCTCGGCGACCAGATCAACCGGGCGATTCTCGAAATGCCATTCCGGCCGGATCAGCGGATATCGGTGTAGGAGTTCCGGCAACAGCGGCAGGATGTGGGTAACGCCGAAGGTGGGACTGAGGCTGACCTTCAGCACACCCGCCGGCTCGGATGCACCGGACGAGACATCGGCGATAGCCGCTTGTAGGGCGTCGAGATTGCCGCCGATCGATTGGAGAAAGCGTTCGCCCGCCTCGGTCAGCATTAGCTTGCGGGTTGAACGCTGGAACAGGCGAACACCGAGATTCCGCTCCAGCATCGCCACGTTGCGGCTGACGGCGGCCGGGGTGAGCGCCATGCGTCGCCCGGACGCTGGCAACCCGGACGCGGTCCGCGCCGCGGTGGCGCAGACCGTCTCGGCCTTCGGTGGCGTCGACATCCTCGTCAACAATGCCGGTGTGGCGGTGAACGCCCCTATCGAGGACTTCAAGTTCGAAGACTATGAACGGATGATCGCCGTCAACGTCACCGGCGTCTTCGTCGCCACGCAGGAAGCAGTCCGTCACATGAAGGCAGGCGGACGCATCATTCATATCGGATCGTCCATGACGCGCTATGCGGCGTTCCCGACTGCCTCGGTCTATACGCTGACCAAGGGCGCGGTCACTGGCTTCAACCGGAGCCTGGTGCGTGACCTCGGCCCCAAGGGTATCACCGTCAACACGGTCCATCCCGGGCCGACTGATACCGACATGAACCCGGCGGATGGTCCGGTGGCCGCGATCATCGGTCCCGGCGTGGCGATCGGCCGCTACGGCCAGCCGGCAGAGATCGCCAGCGTCGTCGCTTTCCTCGCCAGCCCCGAAGCGGCCTTCGTCACCGGCGCAGACATCGTCGCCGACGGCGGCCTGACTGCCTAATCCATCTGACAACCGAACTCTGAAAGGATTTTTCCCATGAACAGCATCGGCATCATCGGCGCCGGCAATATCGGTCGCGCCTTCGCCACGGCTCTCGCCAACAACAATATCCGCGCCACGCTTTCCAACAGCCGTGGGCCGGACAGCCTGAAGGATGTGATCGCGGACATTGGCCCGACCATCGAGGCCGGCACCCGAGAAGAGGCGGCATCAAAAGACATGGTGCTCGTCGCGGTCAACTGGTCGAAGTTGCCGGGCGCACTCGCCGGCCTGCCGGACTTCGGCGGCCGGATCGTCATCGACGCCAACAATCCGATCGAAGCGCCGCTGTTCAAGCCCGCCGAACTCAATGGCCGGCTCTCCAGCGAAGTCTTCGCGGGCCTTGTTCCAGGCGCGCGGGTAGTCAAAGCCTTCAATCACCTGCAACCGCACCTGCTGTCGGGCGATCCGCGGGCCGAAGGTGGCCGCCGCGTTCTGTTCTATTCCGGAGAGGAGGCCGGATCGAAGGCGGAGGTCGGTGCGCTGATCGATCGGCTCGGCTTCTTCGGCGTCGACCTCGGGCCGATCTCGGTCGGCGGGCGCCTTGTCCAGTTCCCTGGTGGACCGCTCCCGGCCCTCAATCTTGTCAAGTTCGGCTGACAGGACAACGCCCTTCGCGAACGCAACTTCGCTCGACCGGCGGCCAGGTCTTCACATGGCCGGCGCCAGAAGAGCAATCGCAACGATGTCAGTGCAGCTGATTTGAGCGCTGGCCTTCCTGGAACATCCATACACGAGTGCCTGTCGACGTTCACAAACGATCGTTTGTCCTCATCCGCAACGATTGGAAATCGCTTAATTACCATCGCCAAGGACTGCGATAAATTGTCGGAACCAGCTGCACTCTGCGCTTTCAGCTTTGGATTTCGAAGCCCTCCCCTTTCCGAAAGATTGAACCCTCAAC
>JAIXSF010000133.1 GCA_027484835.1 Rhizobiaceae bacterium
AGGCGACGATTACGTCAAACTTCTTGGCGTTGAGAGCAGGGATCATCCCATCCCACTCCTGCTGGACCATTTCGCAGGTGACCTGCATCTTGGCGCAGAGAGCCTCTGCAATCTCGATATCGAACCCGGACAGCTTGCCGTCAGCAGCCACTTGGCTGAACGGCGGATAGTTGCCCTCCACCCCGATGCGCAGCGTGTCCGCATGGGCTACGCTGGCGCCGAGAATAAGTGTAATCACGGAGCATGCTGTCATGAAGCGCATAGGAAATGACCTCCCTGTTCTCTTTCCTGCACCTTGACGATGGCAACAGATTTTCAGATAGTCAACAGGTGAAAATAAATATGTCACCATCCCCATCGTCATGGTCGGCCGAAGCCGATCGCCGCTTCAACTCCTCGCCGCTTGGCCAGAAGGTTCTGTCGCTGCTCAAGGAGGGCTCGCCGTCCCAGCGCGGACTATCCGAATTCATCCTGCGTGACCCGATCTTCGTCGCCACCCATGGCATCGAGGATGTCGCAAAGAATTCAACGATTTCGGCAAGCACCATCTCGCGCTATGTCCGCGACCTCGGCCTTTCCGGCTATGCCGAGTTTCGAGCGGCCGTTGGCGAAACCGTGCATGCCCTGATCGCACCGGTGAACAAACTTGGCGCCGAACTGGACAAGGCAAGCAACGGACAGGGGGCAGCCGAAGCGAGCCTCGGCAATGGACTGCGATCGATCGAAGCACTGACGGATCAAGAGACGGCCCGCACGGTTCGCGAGGTGGCACAGCTGATCAAGAATGCCCGCAACGTTTGGGTCATGGGGTTCGGGCTCTCGTCGCATCTGGCCGCGATGCTGACACTCGGCCTGCAGCCCTACCGTGACGGCGTCGTCAATGTCGTGCAATACGGTGGAACGGAAGTCGCCGCTGGTCGCCTGATGAGCGCAGGCCATGGCGACCTACTGATCGCCCTCGCCTTCCCGCGCTATTCAGCCGATGTGACCGATCTCGCCAACGCGGCGAGACGCGCGGGCGCCGATGTCGTAGCGCTGACCGATTCCATCGCGTCACCCCTGTCAGCCGTCACCGACACCCTGCTTCTGGCACCTGCGCCGCATCCGCTGCTTCCCTCGTCCTGCCTGCCCGCCCTTGCGCTGATCGAAGCCCTTGTATCGGAATTCCTGGTCTCGGACCCCGCCCATGTCGAGCGCGCAGGCCGGCTTGCAGCCGCTATGGCTGCATACCTCTCGACAACATCTTGAGAGACAGCACGAAGCTGGATTTCATTGAGCGCATGGAAAGAGAAAGGATATGGCGCTGTGAGCGGCTCCGAGCCGTCGACCGGTTGGTCGTGCAGATGCGATCAGGCCGATCAGAGCAGCAAAACACGCATCTGGTTTAGTTAGAATTTCCGTAAGGGGGCCGGAAGTGGACTGTCCGCTTTTGGAGCCTCAGGGTCAGAAGCAGACATCCAGTCGTTTTGACCAAAAGCTGTTTGCCGAACGAGCTGACTCCGAAAGAGATCACGGGAAGCGTCACGGCGATGAGGCCGCCCACCTCAATCGGCTCGAAAGTACCGTCCTGATGCGGTCAGGTACTGTGCGTCCTTTCACCGGCGCGCCAATCGTCAATCGTTGCGGCAATCGCGACTTCTGCATTTGTTGGGCCGAGATCGAAGGCTGCATTCCAATCGTCATGTCGGATGACAAAATCGCTTTTGAAGGAATACTCCATCTCGATAAGCTCACCGGCCGGACGATTGAAGAGGCTGATAACGCGCAGCAAGGCGCGCGGTGTTCGCCGGATTTTCAGGTCAGCGACGCCGCCGATCATGGCAGCCTTGCTGGCAAAAGCTCTGACGGACATTGGCGGCAGTGACGGTACGTGCCAAGCACGGCCCCACGCGTCGGTTTGCGCACCAAGGGCGATCAGGGCGCGTGCAAAATCGGGGAGATAGGTAAAACTATGCAATGCGTCGGCGTTGCCGAACCAGTTGATGGTACGGCCGCTGAGAAGCTCGGGCCAGAAGCGATCTCCAAGCGCTGATTGCTTGACCCCAGGCCCAAAGAAATCTGACGCCCGACCGGACACAGCTCTGATCTCTTCTCCCCGATGAGCCTCGAACAGCCGGTGACTCATCCGCGCGCGGATGCCGCCTTTCCTGGTCGTGGCACTCAGGGGCATGGTCTCGAAGAGTTCGCCTGCCACACCATAGCCGTAGAGATTTTCAGCGACGACCAGAACGGCTCCCGTTTGTCTCGCTGCAGCGATCGCGCCTTCCTGAAGCGCCATGAAGGTCCGCGCCCACTCCGTGTAGGCGGGTGCGCCACAGAAGTAGATGACATCAGCACCTCTGGCCGCGGAGGTGGCGCTCGCCGGGTCCATCAGATCGGCAGCGACTGACACGGCCCCTGGCAGATCATTCGATCCGCTTCGGCTGACAAGGCGGACAGTCGCTCTGGCCTCGACCAGTTGACGGGTTACTTCGCGCCCGAGCGGGCCGGCGCCGAAGACGACGTGTGTGGTGTTCTTTTTCATGAAATTTGTCCTCGAAGGAAATGACGTGGCGAACCAGCCTCGGTCCGGGCCACGGTCCGAGGCGGCGCGGTCAGTGACGACGCCACAAAAAGATTGCGAGTGCGAAGGTCCAGAGCTGCCAGAGAATTCCTGACAGGGTCAGGAGCACCGGAGATTCAATGCCGATCACCGACGGCAGCGTCGAAAAGAGGAGGATCGCGGCAGCGACACCGGCACCCCCCAAAATGCGCAGCCCGCTACGGATAAGGGCTGCCGATATCAGGATGGTCCAGATCCCGGCAAAAAGGCCGACCCCGAGGATTTCTCCGACCCCGCCAGCATAGGCGTTAAAAGCCTCATAGATTGCCGCAAGTGCAGCCCGGCTGCCTTCCGACGTGGCGGGATCGACGAAGCTGGTCGCAAGTGCGGGCATCAAGAACAGCCAACGGGTGATGCCGAGCGCTTTTGCAAAGCCCGCAAGCACACCGAAGGCCAGGGCGTTGCGCCCCATCCCAACACCCATCTTAAGCGCTGCAGGGATGAGTGCCGCGATCGGGATGAGCAGAAGGGCATGGACGAGATAGCTGAGATAGCCGAGGAAGACCGGAACTGACTGTTCGAGTATCAGAGGCAGGATGATGGCCGGTGGCTCATCCAGGGAG
>JAIXSF010000363.1 GCA_027484835.1 Rhizobiaceae bacterium
AAATCAGGCGCTCTCAGATCCGCCGCAAACGCCAGGCGAAAGGCCCCTTCCGCGGTTCGGCCATCGGGAAAGCGGAACTGGCGGGCGAATTCGAGGATCGAGCCGCCGCTCAGCCCCTCTTCCCGGTACCGATCATCATCGGCTGCGGCACCATCGGTCTTCACTACGATCGCTGACAATCCCTCCCCGCGACGAAAGCGAAACGCCTGGTCGCGCGCAACGAAGACGTTGCCTGTCCGCGCAGCCTCAAGGCAATCTTCGCGGCTCCCGACCGCCAGCGGCTCAAGATAGGTGTCATCGGCGAAGAAGACACAGGCATTTTCGGTCCCGAAAGGATGGCGGGCATCGGCCGCCACGGTGAAGCCGAGCCGGGTCAGGCGTTGCCTGCTCGTCTCGAGATCGACGATGGGCAGCACCAGATGATCGATGGCGCACGGATGGGACAGTGGCTCAGACATGCATTTCTCTCGCTTGTTCGCCGGACACTTAGGTACTGCGCGGCCGGCTTGAAAGGGCTTCGATCGCCTGGCGCAACACATCGATCTCCTGCCGCGTCTCCCGTAGCTCTTTCAGCACTTCCTCGTCGATCTTGTGATGCAGGGCCAGGACCTCGATCTCGGCCTTCAGGTTGATCTCGTAATCCTTGGCGGCCATGAAACGATCGCGCTCGGCCTGCCTGTTCTGGCTCATCATGATGATCGGCGCCTGGATGGCGGCCAGCATCGACAGAATGAGGTTGAGGAAGATGAAGGGATAGGGATCAAGCGATCGCGTCGTCAGGATCACCGTATTGAGGATGACCCAGGCGACCAGAAACACCATGAAGCCGATGATGAAGCTCCAGGAGCCTCCGACCCGCGCTATGCCGTCGGCGAGCCGCTGGCCGAAGCTCGAGCCGGCGATGAAATCCTCGCCGGCATTGGTCGACACCGTGCGTCGCTCGCGCGCCCGGACCAGCACCTTCTTCTCGGCCGAGGACAGATCCGATGCCGTCTTGCCCAATACGATCTTCTCGAGGTCTTTCAGCATGTGCAACGTCCCAAGAGTGCTCAGCGCGCATTCCGCCGATGCGCTCGGCCGCGCCGGCGCGAGAGCGCGGACCGGTTTACCGAGATTTGTCGTCGGCTATCGCATTTTCTCACCGGCTGTTCACGGAAATTTATCCACTTGCGGAACACAAATGGAACATATAGTGTCTGTTCTGGCTTTGTTTCACTCTAGGGGCACCACATATGCTGACGCGCAAGCAACAGGAACTGCTTCTCTTCATCCACGAAAGGATGAAAGAATCGGGTGTCCCGCCGTCCTTCGACGAGATGAAGGATGCGCTGGACCTCGCATCGAAATCCGGCATTCATCGTCTGATCACCGCACTCGAAGAACGTGGCTTCATTCGCCGCCTTCCCAACAGGGCGCGTGCGCTCGAAGTCATCAAGTTGCCGGAGGCTTATACGCCGAGCCTGCAGCCACGCCGCGGCTTTGCGCCGAGCGTGATCGAGGGCAGCCTCGGAAAGACGCCGCCGCCAACACTCACCAAGCCGCCAGTCGAAGAGAACCCGTCATCGGTTTCCGTGCCCGTCATGGGACGAATCGCGGCGGGTGTGCCGATCTCCGCTATCCAGAACAACACCCATGACATCACTGTGCCTGCCGAGATGATCGGCGCCGGCGAACATTATGCGCTGGAGGTCAAGGGTGATTCGATGATCGAAGCCGGCATTCTCGACGGCGACACCGTGATCATCCGCAATGCCTCGAACGCCAACCCTGGCGACATCATCGTGGCACTCGTCGATGAAGAAGAGGCAACGCTCAAGCGCTTCCGCCGCCGCGGCGCGTCGATCGCGCTGGAGGCCGCCAACCCGGCCTACGAGACCCGCATCTTCCCGCCGGATCGCGTCAAGATTCACGGGAAGCTGGTTGGCCTGATCCGCCGCTATCACTGACTGGTGCGGGCGCCGCTTGGCGGCGCCTGCGCAGGCCCCATCCGGCCTTCTTTTGAGGGGTACGGCCGGTCGTGGGCCTCGGCCGTTTCGCCTGTTCGCCAGTCGTAGAGCCGGTGACGGGTCCAGGGTCGCGGTGGCCCGGTGAAGGCGGATCGGATCGAGAGTGCGCGCGTGGCATCCGATAGGCCGAAAATTTCCAGGGCGCCGCTCGCCCGCAAGCTCGTCTCCGAAATCAGAACTGCGCCCGACCTGCAGGTCGTCAGTCGGGTGCGAGCGGCCAGGATCACAAAGCTCGCCAGATCGCAGGCGCTGCCGGCCAGATCGGCGCGCTCCAGCCAGACGAGTGAAGCGCCGGCCTTGAGCTTGAGCGCGCATGCTTCCCGGATGCAATGAAAACGACCGGTCTCCGCCTCATCGATCAGCCTCTTCAGGATTATCTCGGCCTCGCGACGCTGGTACTCAGTCAAGCCATCTGCCGAACCCCGCTCCGGTGCCTCAGGCAGGACTTCCAGTTTGGATATTGCGGGCGGCGTGGGCGTTTCGATGCCGAGCACCGGTTGCCACTGATCGAAGATGAAGCTCGGTGGCCTCGTGCGATTGATGGCAAGGCTCTCGACGCCGCCATCGCTGCCGAGCAACGCGACCAATCTTGCATCTTCGCTGATCAGCAATTGGCCGCTTTCGGACCTTGCGCTCCCCCAAGTGACCGCAACCGTTGACAGGATCAGGATCGTTCCCAGATGCCGCAGGCGCGTGCGAAGCAGGGTGAGCAGGAGCATGCCGATACTGACGCCAAGCAGGAAGATGTCCGGCAGGCGAGGAAAGACATAGCCGCCGCCCCAGCTAGACACGGTGTAGGCCACTTGCAGGACAAGCTCGAGCCCCTGTCCCATGATCCAGAAAAACGGCGCATCAAGGCCAAAGGGCATCAACAGCATGGCGACGAAACCGGCGGGCATGACGACGAGCGAAATCAGTGGCATTGCCGCGAGATTGGCTTCAAGACTGTGGGTCGACAGGCGGTGGAAGTGCGTGATCGCAAAGACGGCTGTGGCGAGCCCGCCGGTCAAGGACGTGGCCAGCGTGCCACCGACGAACTTCGCACCGCCTGCCGCAACCCACATGGGGACAGAGCGCGCGGGCGGCAGGATCGCACGCGGCCGCGACCGCCAGCCGGCATAACCTGCTATCAGGGCAGCCGTTGCGGCGAAGGACATCTGGAAGCTCGGTCCCATGACCGCCGAGGGCTGGACGACCAGGATGGCGGTTGCTGCCAGCGCAAGGTTGCGCAGGCTCACCGCCGGTCTATCGAAGAGGACTGCGCCGAGCATGATCGCGGTCATCAGGTAGGCGCGCAGGGCCGAGACCTGATAGCCGGAAATGAGCACATATCCGGTCGTGGCGAGAAGCGCGCCGGCTGCGGCGATCTTCTTGACGGGATAGCGCTGGGCAAAGGCAGGCACGAGACTGAGTATGGCGCGCAAGCCGACAAAGAAAATGCCGGCCGCCAGCGCCATGTTGAGGCCCGATATTGCCGTTATGTGTGCAAGACCCGAGGTCCTGAGCGCGTCGGTGGCCTCCTCGGACATCGAGCGCCGTTCTCCAGTGATGATGGAGGCGGCAAAGGCGCCGGGATCGCCAGGCAAGACGCTCCTTATGCGGTTCGAGATGCTGTCGCGCAGAGAAAACAGACTTGCGTCGAATCGTGCAGCGAGGCTTGCCTCCGATTCAGCGGCAACTGACCCGTCCTGCGGCGCCCCGAGAAAAAAGCCGACGGCACCAATGCCCTGGAAATAGCTCTGAAACGCGAAATCGTTGAGCCCCGGCAAGGCCGGTCCCGATGGCGGAGAAAGCCGTGCTCGGCCGGTCAGTTGGTCGCCGATTTTCGCCGGCTCGTGCCCGCTCCGCGCCAGGAGGTTCACTCGGTCGGGTGGACGACGGATGGTCGGATCGACGGTTGCCGTCAGGCGCAGCGTGTAGCGCCACTCGCCTTCGGCTCCCGCCTCCCGGCGCTCGACGATACCCGTGATGTTGGTCACCAACGGCTGGTCGAGGATTATGGTCGAGAGCCGCCTGGTCTCCCATTCTGCCAGAAGCATGCCGGCGACAAGCAGAAGTGCCGTCCAGATCCCGACGGAGCGCGCGGTACCGGCCGGGCTGACGAAGAGGCTCAGGATCAGCACCGAAACCACACCACCGAGGATCGGTGCCGATGGTGAATTCGGGATCGTGAACCAGAGCGCCGCACCAATTCCGACACAGACGGGTACGAAATGGAAAAGGTGCCCGTAGCGGATTTCTTCTGCGATGGAGAGCCGGGTAGAGGACAGGAATCGGTGCGCGGCTGCCCGGATCTGGAATGCAAGGCCACCTGCCGTCGGTCGTGGTGCAAGCGTCGATTTTCGGGACTGTCGGAGAGTCGGAGGTATCGTCGATGCGCCGGAGATCGGCGCTCTCTGCCCCTGTCTGTCCACAACCTCGACCATTCGGCTCGCCCGCCCGAAGACCTATCCCCAGAGGCAGGATAAGCCAAAGCATGCGAACAATCAAAACGTGTATTCGCTTGCGATTCTGCGGCCTATCCGGGCTTGAAACGATTAGAACCGATCGGTTCGATTGTTGCCGTTTTCGCGACGCACAATTTGCCCTTTGGATAGCTTGGCATTAACTTCGGTATCATATAGCTACATCGACACGCTTAACCGATGGCGGCTTTTTTGAGACGCCTTCCCGCCAATACCGGAGGATCAGCATGACGGACAAAAGCGCTTCTTTGAAACTCGGTGACAAGACGGTCGACCTGAGCGTCAAGGCCGGAACGATCGGCCCAGACGTTATCGACATCGCGGCCCTGTACAAGCACACGGGCACGTTCACCTACGATCCGGGCTTTACGTCCACGGCCTCCTGCGAATCCAAGATCACCTATATCGATGGCGACGAAGGCACGCTGCTGCATCGCGGTTACCCGATCGAACAGCTCGCAGAAAAGGGCGACTTCCTCGAAGTCTGCTACCTGCTTCTTTACGGCGAACTGCCGACGGC
>JAIXSF010000416.1 GCA_027484835.1 Rhizobiaceae bacterium
ATGGATGTCTTCGATCGCGTTTGGCTGGGTCAGGATCAGCAGGTCGTTGTTGCCCTGCTGGTGGCAGGCGCAGCCGAGGAAACGCTCGCCGCGAAAATCCTCTTCGGTGAGGCCGAGCCCCTGGATTTCCGTGCCCATGGCACCGTCGAGAATCAGGATGCGTTCGCGCGCCGCCTGTCGCAGCGCTTTCAGGATCTCCGCTCCGTCACGGGCAGCACCGTCACGGCCGAACAGTGAATCGAGCATCTGCGAAGTCTCCTATTGTGTCTGCGACATCCGCCAGATCACATAAAGACATCTTTATGTCAACATGCGATGCATCTGTGCGTCACCATGGACAGCCGGTGACAGCGAAGGGGCCAATCGGCTATAGAAACTGCAACGATGCAGCCGGGGAGGAAGAAATGTCGGAAAATCAATCACAGCAATCGCCGTCCAGCCCCTGGAGCACCCGCCCCTATCATCGCAAATGGCTCCTGGCACAGGCCGACGGCCTGTTCGATTTCTTCCAAGGTCCCGCGCTCAACCCGAAGGGCGGCTTCTACGATCTGTCGCGGGACGGCAAGCCGCTTTCGACCGACAATCCCGCCCGCGGCATTCATGCGAGCGCCCGCATGGTGCATTGTTACGCCATCGGCCATCTGCTCGGCCGCCCCGGCTCTGCCGATATCGTCGACCACGGCATGCGCTATCTCTGGGAGCGCCACCGTGACCCGAAGAACGGCGGCTATTTCTGGCAGGCAAACGACACCGGCGCTGCCGACGACACGAAGCAGGGCTACGGCCATGCCTTCGTCCTTCTGGCAGCGTCTTCGGCCAAATGCGCCGGCCATCCGCTGGCAGACGCCATGCTGGCCGACATCACGGAAGTAATCGAGCAAAAGTTCTGGGAAGAAAGCCACGGCGCGATCGCCGAGGAATTCTCAAGCGACTGGCAGCCGGTCCCCGGCTATCGCGGCCAGAACTCCAACATGCACCTGACCGAAAGCCTGATGGCCGCCTTCGAGGCAACCGGTGAGCGGCATTACCTCACCAAGGCCGAGCGGATCGCCGACCTGATCATTAACCGCCGCGCCCGCGAAGAAGCCTTCCGTGTCGCCGAGCATTTTGATGAGAACTGGGTCGTAGACCGGAATTACTACCATCAGAACGAGATGTTCCGCCCGGCCGGCACCACGCCCGGCCACTGGCTAGAATGGGCCCGCCTCATCCTGCAGCTCTGGGTGCTCGGCGGAAAGAGCCACGACTGGATGCCGGAAGCCGCGCGCGGCCTCTTCTTCCAGTCCATGGTGCTCGGCTGGGACAAGGACAAGGGCGGCTTCTTCTACACGCTCGACTGGGCAAACGCCCCCGACAAGCGCTCGAAACTCTGGTGGCCGCTCTGCGAAGGCGCCGCCGCCGCCCATTTCCTGAACCAGCATCAGGAAAGCGACTTCCACGAGGAAAGCTATCGCAAGATCTGGAACTATATCGCGGGCAACAATCTCGACCGCGAGCATGGCGGCTGGTTCGAGGAACTGACCGAAGACGGCAAGCCGTCAAACAGCCTCTTCCCGGGCAAGGGCGACATCTACCACGCGCTCCAGGCCTGCCTCATCCCGCTCTTCCCCGCCAATGGCAGCCTGACGAAGATGATCGCGGAGCACCCGCTCGACGTCTGAGCGTCCATAAGACCAGCAAACGCAGAAAGAGCCGGAAGACCGGCCCTTTCTCCATTTCAGGATTGCAATCGGCGCTTACTGCTCGATCGCATAGGTGATGTTGACAGTCACCGAATAGAGGTTCTCGCCGGATGCGATCGGCACCGACTCATCCGCCATCTTCGCCATTGGTGCTGCCGCATAGACCTGCGGCATCGGACGGGCGAAATTCTCCGAGATCTCGACGACCCGGCCGAGCTTGACGCCGGCGGCGTCCGTCAGCGTCTTGGCCTTGGCAGCGGCCTTTTCAACGGCCTGCTTGCGCGCAGCCTCGATGGTCGCCTCCGGATCGTCATTGGTGAACGAGATGCCACCACCCTGGTTGACGCCGAGCTTGACCGACTGGTCGATGATCGAACCGAGCTTGGCAAGGTCACGGACCCGGACTGTCAGCCCGTTGCTGACCGTATAGCCGACGATCACGGGCGCCTCGTAGGTGCCATCGGTTCTGGTTTCCTGCTTGTATTTCGGCTGGATGGAGAAATCCGTGGTCTGCAGGTCCTTCTCGGCAATACCCTGTTCCTTCAGAGCAGCGAGCACCTCGCTCATGGCCGCACTGTTGGCAGACAGTGCCTCGGCAGCCGTCTCGGCATCGCGAACAACGGCCAGCGAAATGACGGCCATATCGGGCGCAACGGTCGCCTCGCCCTCGCCCGACACCATGATCGTCGCCTCGCGGCGCTCTGTCTCGGCAGCCAGCGCCGGCGCGATAAAGCCGGCCGTGAGCACGGAACCCGAAAGCGCCGTCGCAACGAGGAGGCCGCGTGTGAATTTCAGCATGAAAGTGTTTCCTTGTGTCCCGCAGCGCCGGCGGACCTCTTTGTCTCACCCGGCGCAATGCCCTTCCGCCATCTGTGATGACGCGTGATTGTGAAGCCATTGCGGCAGAGGCTTGTCGCATACCTGAATTTGCGTTAGAGCCCGTCACCGGTGCGGGGAAACCATTGCCCGCCCGACGGCATCGCGCCGGGCTGGGCCTGTAGCTCAATGGTTAGAGCCGGCGGCTCATAACCGCTTGGTTGGGGGTTCGAGTCCCTCCGGGCCCACCACTTTTGCTTTGCACCATTGTTTTTGCATCATTTTCTCCTTTTATTGCCTCACCGATCTCCCGCCCCACCGAAAGTGGGACATTCCGCTGGGCCACATAGTTTCTCCGCCGCTCGAAACCGGCATCGATTACCCGCTTCGACTGTGCCGTTTTCGTGTAGTGCTGGGCCATCTTCGAGTCAGACCAGCCGAATATGGCCATGAGCTGATGTTCGGTGGCTCCCGCCTCTGCAAGGTTCGTGGCCGAGGCCTTCCTGAGTCCGTGAGATGAGCATTCCGGTAGCCCGGCGTCATCGCACCACTGCCGCATTTTGTTGCCGAACCCGTTGGACATGAATGGCTTGCCATACTCCGTCACCAGAAAGGTCGGCTTGTCATGCGTGATTGCCTTCAACACCTCATCGAGCTCTGCAGTCACCGGCAAGCTCAGAAACTGCGCATATCTGCCCGCGCCTTTCTGCGGCACGAACTCGATGCGATCGCCAATCAGGTTGCGCCAGCCGAGCTTTACGAGGTCCGATCGTCTGACTCCGAGGTTCACCATCAGCTCAATTGCCAGTCTGGCCGTCGTTCCGATCGGATAGACGGTGCGAAACCGATCAAGCTCGATCTCGCTCCACGAATGAAATCCGTCTGATTTATGAATTTTTGTTACGCCATCCGCAGGATTAAAGGTCGCTATGCCTTCCTTGATCGCCCAATTGAACAGCGCCTTCAGATACTTCACCAACTTGTCGGCAGCACCAGGCGTGCCGCTGCGTTTCATCTGGGTTGCCTCGACGTCCGACTTTCGCATCTTCTTGAACGGCAGGTCTCCCACAAGCGTGCAGTAGCGGTTCAGCACGCTCCTCTTGTCGTTCTTCGTCGCAGCCGAATGAGTCTGGAAAAGCTTGGAGCGGTAGTAGGTCTCGACCAGCCAGCGGACTGTCCCCTCTTGAACACGCGCCGGGGAAGTCGGCTTGCTGCCACGTTCACCTGCCATAACGCGATGATACTCGTCCGCAAAGGCCGCAGTAATACTGCCGGACTCGTCAAGGAAGGGCGACTTCATCCGATATTTGGGCAAGCCAGGAATGCGGACGTAGTAGCGCTCATTGCCGAAGCGGTCGACATCGCGATTGCAGTAGCGGAACGGCGTCCTGGTTCTACCCAACCGTCTTGTCGAAGGGGTTTTCGAGGTCATCGTCGATATCTCCTTCTTGGTTCGCTTCAACGAGATCGTACCAACACGCACGAAGCTGGCCAGCATCCAGCGGCGCAAACTTCCAATCTTGACCCCTTTCGGCATCAATCCCTGTCTGACCCAATTGTCGAAGGTGCCCGGTGACACATCAAGGAGCTTGGAAGCTTCCAGCCGGCCAACGGCAAAACGAAGAAGAGGCGGATCTGAACTACGAGAAACATGAGGCTTCATCCTAGGTCTCCAGCTTTGTCGGATTCCAAACATGACAAACTGATCAAAAGCGCGAGCGCTGGTTTGGGAATTGACCAACGACAGGCAAGAGCGCTTTCAAGCGGTCGCAAACGACAACATTGGCGGAATTATCCGGCCCGTAAACACACAGATTTGTAGTGATTGAAATCCAGATAGCCCTCAATGGGGTGCAGTCGACTGACCGCTACACGACGATCGGCGCCGAGATTTGCATCTGGTACCGCTGGCCAAAGTGGTTGCTGTCCAAATGTCAGTCCAACGACCCATTGTAATCCAAGGTAGTTTTGCGAACCTGTACGGCTGACAACCTTTAAAGGTGGCCCCAAGCAATGCATCTCAAGATATGTGTCTCAGGCCGAGACCGGTCAGACTTTCGGGACATAATCAAGCCCGGGATCGATACGGGCGGGGCGCCCCGCCAGGAAGAGATCGCCAATACGCGGTGCACTCCGCGAGATGACCTTACCAGACTTGATGACACAGAGCCTGGTTGGCTTCAGCCTAAGCGCCTCTATCACGTCCGCCGCCTGCAAGAGCACCAGGTCCGCCTTGCAGCCAACCTCGATCCCGTATCCTTCGAGCCCCATGGTCTTCGCTGAATTGACGGTCAGAGCGTCGAATACCTGCTTCTTGTCTTCGATGCCCCCCATCTGCGCCACATGGATCGCCATGTGGCCAACTTCGAGCATGTCGGCAGAGCCCATCGAATACCAGGGGTCCATGGTGCAGTCCTGGCCGAAGGAAACGTTAAGCCCGGCTGCCATGAGTTCGCGCACGCGGGTAAGTCCGCGCCGCTTCGGATAGGTGTCATGCCGACCCTGCAGCATGATGTTGATCAGCGGATTTGGGATGACGTTGATCTTCGCCTCGGCCATCAGCGGTATGAGCTTGGAAACATAATAATTGTCCATGGAATGCATCGAGGTCAGATGCGACCCGGCGACCCGACCCTGCAGGCCGTAGCGGATGGTTTCGGCGGCGAGCGTCTCGATATGACGCGACATCGGATCGTCGGTCTCGTCGCAATGGATATCAACCGGCAGTCCACGCTCCGCTGCAATCCGGCAGAGTGCTTCAAGCGATAGCCGCCCCTCGTCCATGGTGCGTTCGAAATGCGGAATGCCACCGACAATATCGATCCCCATGTCCAGCGCGCGCTCAAGAGATTTTGCGCCTTCAGGTGCCCGGTAGTAGCCGTCCTGGGGAAAGGCGACGAGCTGGAGGGTGATGTAGGGCGCCACCCGTTCGCGCACCTCGATCAGGGCTTCGGCCGTCACCAGCCGCGGGTCGGAGGTATCGACATGGCTGCGGATGAAGAGCAGGCCCTGCGACACGGCGAGATCGCAGTAGCGCAATGCACGATCAACCAGGGCCTCCCTGGTGAGGAGCGGTCGCAATTCGCCCCAGAGCGCAATGCCCTCAAGCAGGGTCCCGGATACATTCATCCGCGGCATGCCCAGCGACAGCGTCGCATCCATGTGGAAATGCGGATCGCAGAAGGGCGGACTGACGAGGCGACCGGTCGCATCGATCTCCTCGCCGGCTGTGGGCTGCAGGTTTTTCTCGATGGCGGTGATACGACCGCCGGAAAGCCCGATGTCAAAACCCTGGCGGCCATCGGGCAGATTGGCGTTTCTAACGATCAGATCGAACATCGGGAACCTCTTGGCTTCAGCGCTCGCCGCGCCGGTAGGGTTGCATCAGGGCCTGAGGAACACGGGCACGGCGCGCCATGACGGCAAGTGCCGCGATCGACAGGACATACGGGATCATCAGGAAGAGCTGGTAGGGCACGGTTCCACCGAGCGTGGTCTGCAGGCGCAGTTGGAAGGCGTCGAAAAAGGCGAAAAGCAGGGCTCCGAGAAGAGCCCGCTCCGGGCGCCACGAGGCAAAGACCACGAGGGCAATGCAGATCCATCCGCGCCCCTGCACCATGGTCGGGAAGAAGCTGTTGAACGCCGAGAGTGTCAGAAAGGCTCCGGCCATGCCCATCAGCGCGCTGCCGACCATGACCGCGCAGTAGCGGATCACCATCGGATTGATACCCTGGGCTTCGGCAGCATGCGGGTTCTCCCCGGTCATTCGGATCGCAAGCCCGAGCGGTGTACGGAAGATGACATAGGCAAGCAGCAGCGCGAGCAGGATGGCGAGATAGGTCGGCGGCGTCTGGGCGAAGAAGGCCGGGCCTACGAAAGGCAAGTCGCTCAAACCCGGGATCGAAATCGGCTGGAAGGGCTGTATAGTCGGTGGCGTACCCGCGACCGGCACAAGCAGGCGGAAGACGTAATATCCGAAGCTTGAGGCAAACAGGGTGACCCCGAGCCCAGAAACATGCTGGGACAGGCCGAGCGTGACCGTCAGGACCGAATGCAGCAGCCCGAACACGGCCCCCGACAAGGCCGCGACCAGAAAGCCCGTCCAAAGGTCCGCCCCGTTGTAGACGGCCAGCCAGCCGATCATCGCGCCGAAGGTCATGATGCCCTCGATGCCAAGGTTGAGAACCCCTGCCCGCTCGCAGAGCAGCGCACCGAGCGTGCCAAGAATGAGCGGTGTTGCTATCCTGAGGACCGCGCCCCAGAGGCCGGCAGAAGCGATGATGTCGACAACCTCGTTCATCGGCGGATCCTGTACTGGGTAAAGAAGACGGCAATCAGCATGGTAAGCAGCGAGAGGGCAACGATGACGTCGGCGATATAGCTCGGGATGCCCATGCTGCGGCTCATCCCGTCGGCGCCAACGAACATCGTGGCGGTGAAAAGTGAGGCAAGTACGACGCCGAGCGGATTGAGATTGGCAAGCATCGCGACCACGATGCCGGAATAGCCGTAACCCGGCGACAGGTCAGTGGTGACATAGCCCGTCACCCCCATGACCTCGATAGCACCGGCCAGACCCGCAAGCCCGCCGGACAGGCAGGCGACGGCAACGAGGGTACGGCCAAGCGGGACGCCTGCAAACGTCGCTGCCTGGGGATTGAGACCCGCAGCACGGGACTGCATGCCAAAGACGGTTCGCGACTGAACAAAGGCAAGCATGACGGCGAGCACCAGCGCAATGACAAGACCCAGATTGAGCCTCGAACGGGCAAGCAGTTTGGGCAGCATGCCAGCCTCGGCGACCGGCTGGGACTGTGGCCAGCCGAAGGCCATAGGATCCTTCAGCACCGTATCGATCAACATCGAGACAAAAAGCACGGCAACGAAATTGAGGAGCAGCGTCGTGACCACTTCGTCGACCGAATATCTCAGGCGCAGCCAAAGCGGCACCAAGAGGAGGAGCATGCCCGCCACCGCTCCGAAGACCAGCAGCACCGGGATCTGCAGGGCCGGCGGCCAGTCGCCGACCAACTGCGAGCTGACCGCAGCGACCGTGATCGCGCCGAGATAGAGCTGCCCTTCTGCGCCGATGTTCCACAGGCGAGCCCGAAACGCGACGGCCGCCGCAAGCCCGGTCAGGATCAGCGGCGTTGCCCGCGTGAGCGTCTCGGTCGCCGAAAGCCGAGATCCAAAGGCACCTTCGACGATGCCGCTTTGGCAAAACTGTGGTGGTGGCCAGACCAGTCGGCAGAATTCATTGCCAAGCGCACTGAATACGCTGACAAG
>JAIXSF010000115.1 GCA_027484835.1 Rhizobiaceae bacterium
GCCATCTCGTCGACCACGACGACGATGTAAGGCATCGGCGAGAGGTCGAGCTCCTGCTCCTCATAGACGATCTCGCCGCTCTGGCGATCAAAGCCGGTCTGCACGCTGACGGTGATCGTCTCGCCCTTCTCGCGGGCCTGGGCGGCACGGGCATTGTAGCCGTCGATATTGCGCACGCCGAGACGGCTCATCTTGCGATAGCGATCCTCCATCTCGCGCACCGCCCACTTTAGCGCGATCCCGGCCATCTTGGGGGCGGTAACGACGGGGGGGGGCAGATGCGGGATGCCGTCATAGACGGAAAGCTCCAGCATCTTCGGATCGACCATGATCAACCGGCACTCGTCCGGCCGGAACCGGTAGAGCAGGGACAGGATCATCGTGTTGATCGCCACGGATTTGCTAGAACTGGTGGAGCCGGCGACCAGGAGATGCGGCATCTTCGCGAGTTCCGCGATCACGGGCTCACCACCAATGGTTTTGCCGAGGCAAACCGGCAGCTTGTAGCGCGTCTCGGCATAGTCGGGCGTCTCGATCAGCTCACGCAGATAGACCGTCTCGCGCACCGGGTTCGGTAGCTCGATGCCGATCACGTTGCGGCCGGGCACCACGGCGACACGGGCAGACAGCGCCGACATCGACCGGGCGATATCGTCGGAGAGACCGATGACGCGGGAGGACTTGACCCCCGGCGCCGGCTCGAATTCGTAGAGTGTCACCACCGGGCCGGGCCGCACGTCGATGACTTCACCCTTGATGCCGAAATCCTCAAGCACGCTTTCCAGCAAGCCCGCGCTCTGTTCGAGGGCCTCTGCCGTCATGGTGACGCCCGTCTGAACCGGTGGCATCTGCAGGTAATCGAGATAGGGCAGCTCGTATTCACCTTCGCCGAGCGCTTCCTGCGCGCGGAACAGCGGCTGGCGCGCCTGCGTGGTCGTGATCGGGGCTGCAACCGCCGTACTAATAGGGGTCGCTGCCGGAGCACTCGTCGTCAGCGGCGCGACCGTTTCAGGCGCAGCAATCGGTGTATGGGTCAGCGTCAGGGAAGCAGCGGACACTTCGCGGTGGGCGACCTCGCGATAGAGTGCCACGACAGACCCCGGCGTTGCATCGAACACGGGCTTGGCGACTGCGGCTGGCCCTGTCTGTGGCGGAACGGTTGCTCCCTCCGGGCGATAGCGCACGACTTCGGCGCGAACGGGTGACATGGCCTGCGGCGTCGGTGCCGGAATGGTCCGAACCGGCTGCGGCGCGATCTGCGGGGCCTGTTGCGCAATCGATGGCTTGCGTGCCTGCGGGGCTGGTTGCGCAGTCGCCGGACGGGCCATTTCGATCTCAGTGGGGGCCTCCACCGGCGCGATCATCGCCTCGAAGAAGATGTGGTCCGACAGCAGCGCTGCGATCGGCAGCCGTGCAGCCTGCGCTTCGGCCTCGACCACCACCGGCGCGACCGTCGCCGCTGCCTCGGTCGGCAACAGTGCCGGATTGGTCATCTGCGCCCAGGCAGCAAATCCCGATGCGGCGGATTGCACGCTCGGCGATGGGATCGCGGCCTGCGGGGCGGGAGACTGAACGGGTTCCGGCTGAGCCGGGACCGGCGGCGTCCGCAGAAACGCATTGCGCACCATCGGCGGGCGCGCCGGCGGGGCGGCCTGCTGCGCGGCAAGCCTTGCGGCCTCGGCCTGCTGGGCGAGCGATCGCTGCAGATGCGGCGGAACATGCGCCTCGGTCGTCGGGCGCATGTTCCCGCCGACGCTGGCGGCCTGGGTGCTGGCCAGCACACTGCGCATGCCCTGGACGAGCGGTGCGGGCTGCACGGACTGCGGCGCAGGGCCGATCTCGCGCGGCGATGCACCCTCGGCCATCGCGGCTTCCCACGCGGCCTGTTCGGCCTGCTGGCGTGCCAGTTCCCGGCGAAGCTTGTAGGTCAGCGCTCTAGCACCGACGGCATCCGGCGGCTGTGGCAGCGTCACGGAGGCGGGCATGCGCGGAACTTCCGGCTTGGGGGCGGGTGCAGGCGCGCCGGTGCGCGGCAAACCGGCAAAGGGAACGCCGGTCGAGGACGTGGTTGACGGTTGGGCCTGGGGGGATGGAATGCGAGGGCTTGTCGGAGCATAGGCCGGCCGTTGCGGCGCCTGCGCACCGGACGTCTGTGCAGCAGTCGTCCGCGCGGCCGGAGCGCTCGGCTGGGCTGCGGGAGCCGGTTCTACCTCAGGCTTGGCGGCCGCACGGTCGGGCGTGCGGGTGAACCGCACATTCGGTCCCAGCACGAAAGCCTTCTGCCAGATGGGCGTTTCCTCACGCCCCTCAATCTGGTTGGCCGCCGACTGGTCGGCACCTTCACCCTGATTTTCCCCTGAAGAATTGACCTGATACGCAGAATTTGAACGGGGAGGGTGCATCGAAAACCTGAACGCTGGCGGGATACAAGGACGCGAAAACTGAGCTATCTGAGTAGAAAATAAAGGTTAACGACCGCTTTCCGTCCAGCAGAAATCGCTAATGCACGGACGCTCCAAAAACCACCGTTTCCACCCCGATGCCGCTGTTGCCAAAGCCGAATTTCGTGCCTTGCAGGAAGAAGCGGAACCCCAAGTTTTTTTCTCGCGCCGTGTCTCGGCTCGGGCTATGGACGGTGACGAACAGAAAGCCGGTCATGTCGAAGAAAGAGAAGCCAAGCCCGTTGAAGAAGCTCCTGAAGGCCTGGACGTCAGCAGGTCCCGAGGAGCGGCAGGCTTTTCTCGATCTGGTCTCGGCGGAGGTGCGGGCGAGGGGAGCAGCGCCAGCGTCGCAGGTGTCGGAGCCCGTGCCCGAGGATGCTGCAGCCCTCATTGCGAACGGCCGCTATCTGCTTCCCTCGACGATCGAGCGGGTGGAAGGTGTCATGCGTGCGCGAAAACTTTCGCCCTCGGGCGTCATGGCTGAACTCGGCTTCTCCAGCCGGGACGCCTCGCTCACTCGCGCGCTCGCCATGAAGGCCTCGCTGAGGCTCTCGGTGATTGCGGCTCTTGCCGATTGGCTTGCCGAGCACGAGAGACAAGGCTGAGTGATCGATGCCCCACACCCTCGTCGCACCCGTCGAATTCGTCCAGGACATCAAGAAGAGCCGCTTCATCGGCCAGGCGGCACCCATTGGGAGCGAAGAAGACGCTAAGGCCTTTCTCGCAAAAGTCTCCGATCCCGCCGCCAATCACAATTGCTGGGCCTGGCGCCTCGGGCAGGCCTATCGCTTTTCCGATGATGGCGAACCCTCGGGCACGGCCGGCAAGCCGATCCTCCAGGCGATCGACGGGCAGGATCTCGATGGTGTGATGGTGGTCGTCACCCGATTCTTCGGCGGCATCCTGCTGGGCAGCGGCGGGCTCGTCCGCGCGTATGGCGGAACGGCAGCGCAGATGCTGCGCGCTGCCGAGAAGCGCGAGATCATCCCGCTGATCACGGGCGAATGTGCAGTGAGCTTCTCTGATCTGGCCCTCGTCAAAGCGCGGTTGACCGCGATCCCGCATCTGGCTCTGGCGGAAAGTTTCACCGCAGAGGGTGTGGATCTTGCTGTCACCCTGCGTCAGGGCGACGAGGATCAGGCGATCCGGCTGGTGCGCGATCTCACCAGCGGCCGATCCGAACTGCGCTTTCCGGACTGAGCCGGCTCAGCCGTTTTTCTTCGCCTTGTCCTGGCTGGAAAGCTGCTTCCACGAATTCTGCTGGGACAGCATGCCGCGCAGATATTGCAGGTTGGCGGCTGCCTGCTGCGGATCGAGTTCCTGCGCTGCAAGCTGTTCGGCTTCCTGGAAGCGCCCTTGCAGGCCAACAACGAGGGCCAGATTCTGCCTGACGCGGCTGTCCGCCCCCGGCTGCTGGGAGGCCTGCCGCATATAGGTTTCGGCCGTCGTGAGGTCGCCGGACAGGACATAGGACATGCCGAGGTTCGACAGAACGCTCGGATCGTTCGGCTGGATCTGCAGCGCCATGCGGTAACGCGAGCGTGCCTCGCTGGAGCGACCGAGCTGGTCGAGAACGGCCCCTTCGGCCGAATAGAGGCGCCAGTCGGGACGGTCGGGCGTCTGCGCGCGCTGGATGGTACCGAGCGCCTTTTCGAGCTGCCCCGCCGCCGCCTGCGCCTTGCCGAGTGCCGACAGCACTTCCCGGTCGCTCGGGTGGGCGATGGCCACCTGCTGCATGACAGCCAGTGCCTGGGCATTCCGGCCCGTCATCATCAAGGCATTCGCATAGGAAAGGCCGGTGTTGCGATCTTTCGGATTGCGCTCATAGGCCTGGCCGATCCCGTCGGCGGCGCGGGCAAGGTCCGGGCCGCGAAGCGAATCAAGCTGGCGGTTCACCTTGGGAATGGAGCCCGTGGTCAGCTCCTTCTTGGATGACGCACAGCCTGTCAGCGCAAGCGCCGCCACCACCAGGCCGGTCATCGCTACGATCCGCAGAGGGTTTACTGAGGCTGGGTTTGCCAATTCCATGATGATCGTCCCGAAATCCGTTCTCGCCACCGCCTCGACCCTTGGAAGCGGCACAATCTCCGCTCAAGCAATAATCTGTTAACCCTAACGGAGTGTTAATCGACCGCTCCGACGACCCGTCAGCCGAATCTCCAGAAAGCAACGATCATGGCCCCGTTCCAGTACATCGAAAGACCGTCTCCCTTCAGCACCAAGGGCGGCAAATCGCTGCCGGTCTTCGCGGTCACCCCGGCCCATGTCGAGACCGGCACGCTGGAACCTTTGGCCCTCGACTGGGCGAAGAAAGCCGGCTTCAAGGCTGAGGCCGGTTCCGTCCTTCTGATCCCGACCGCTGACGGCCATGTCGGCGGCGCGCTCTTTGGCCTCGGCTCCAACCCGTCCGAAAATCCCTATCTGACCGGCAAGCTGGCGCGTGCCCTGCCGGCCGGCGAATGGCACATCGAGACGGCGCCGCTGACGGCCAATCGCCTGCTGCTGGGCTACGGTCTCGGCGCCTACAGCTTCGACCGCTACCGCTCCGAACGCGTCACCGAACCACGCTTGCTCATCCCGCAGGATGCCGATGCAGCCGACATCAAGCGTCAGATCGCCGGCGCCTATCTCGCCCGTGATCTCATCAACACTCCCGCCAACGACATGAGCCCGGCGGATATCGAAGCCGCCGTCCGCCGGCTCGCCGAGCACTACAAGGCCGAGGTCTCCGTTATCACCGGCGACGAACTCATCGAGAAGAACTTCCCTCTCGTCCATGCCGTCGGTCGTGCCTCCACTGTTGCCCCCCGCTTGATCGAGATGCGCTGGGGCAAGAAGGGCCACCGCAAGGTGACCCTCGTCGGCAAGGGCGTGAGCTTCGACA
>JAIXSF010000195.1 GCA_027484835.1 Rhizobiaceae bacterium
CTTGTTCGACTTGCCGTCGGCAAGCGTCATCTCTTCGAAGACGACGTTCCAGCTGTCGGGCGCTTTGTCGCCAAAGGCCTTGGTGTTGTACATCAGGACGTTCGGGCCCCAGACGTAAGGCGTGCCGTAATGAACGCCGTCCTTGGTGTGCCACGGGGCGTTCTGCAGGCGTTCGTCGATCGTGCTCCAGGAGGGGATGAGCGCGGTGTTGATCGGCTGGACGCGCTTGCCTGCCACGAGGCGCAGCGAGGCGTCGCCCGAGGCGGTGACGAGGTCGAAGCCGCCTTCGTTCATCAGGGCGACCATTTCATCCGAGGTGGCGGCGGTCTTTACCGAAACCATGCAGCCGGTCTTTTTCTCGAATTCGGTGACCCAGTCGAAATTCTTGTCGGTTTCGCCGCGCTCGATGTAGCCGGCCCAGGCGACGATGGAGAGGGCGCCTTCGCCCGGTCCCAGTTCCTTCAAGGGCTCCTGGGCAACGGCCGCGCTGGTAAAGCTCAGTACAGTTGCAAGGACAGTGCAAGACTTCAGAAGAGATTTCATCGCGAGGTCTCCCGGTTGGAGGGCCGCTTTTCGTGGCCCTTATTGTTCCCGGCGAGAAAGTTGCCGCGATTTAACCGTATTCGCAAATTCATTCGTCAGAATGGTGGTATCGGTTTTTCCGATGGCTAGCTACTCTAGCGAATACGCCCACTGCGGCTCGCCTCGGCAATCCCGACAAAATCCCGCGCGGATTGCGGCAGGCTTGAACCCTTGCGCCAGACCATGCCTACCTGCACCACCGGCAGGGCACCTGACACGTCGCGGCTTTCGATGCGGTCGCCTTCCAGCGACCAGGGGCGGTAGACGAGGTCGGGCAGGAGGGCCACGCCGGCGCCGGTCGCGACCAGGCTTCGGACCGCTTCGACCGAGCGGGTGCGGAAGGCGACATGCGGGCGGGCGCCGAGGGCCGACAAGAGCTTGCCGGTATTCTCTTCGATTTCATCCACCGTCAGCATGATCAGCGGTTCCTTGGTGATGTCGGCAATCGAGATGATGTCGGCCGAAACCAGAGGATGGCCGATGGGGAGCCAGAGGCGGTAGGGCGACGTTTCCAGGATTTCGGCCTGCAGCGCCATGCGGTCGCGCAGATTGGAGATGACCATGACGGCAACATCGAGCTCGCCACCGATCAGGAGGTGTTCGAGATAGGAGCCGTTGTCCTCGATGGCCGAGACCTCCACGCCAGGGCAGGCGCGGCGATAGCGGGCCAGCAGATCTGACAGGACATAGCCGGCGACGAGCGAGGTGACGCCGATATTGAGTGTGCCGCCAGTGCTGTTCTGGGTCTCGGTGAAGACATTGCGGGCATCCGAGACATCGGCGAGGATCTTCGTTGCGTGGCGAAGGAACTGGTGGCCGTTGTAGGTGATGGTCAGCCCGCGCGGGTGGCGCTCGAAGAGCTCCACGCCGAGATCGCCCTCGAGCTCCTTGATCGCCTCGGTCACCGAAGACTGCGAGATCGACAGGTTCTGGGCTGCACGCGTCACCGATCCCTGTTCGGCAACGGCGACAAAATACTGCAACTGACGGAAAGTGAAGGCCATTGCCCTTTCAAGCATGCCGTCCGGCTCGAGGCAAGGCAGCGGCGACCAGCTGGCGAGAGGTTGTCAGGTTGCACGGCAGCTGTGCAAAACTGCACTGGTCAATCGTGGTTCCGAGTGTAGGATCACCGTGCCGCGCCGTTGGTTCGTCCACGGATCCCCTCTCGTGCAAAGCTCCCTTCGCCCCATGAAATCGACGCCGCTCGGCTATCTCTTCACCTTTCTCGCCTTTTCCGTTTTCGCCATCCAGGACGGTCTTTCCAAGCACCTTGGCGAGACTCATTCTCCGGTGCAGGTGGCGATGGTGCGCTTCTGGGCCTTCGTCGCCTTTGCGCTGTTTCTGGCGATGCGATCGAGCGGTGGCTTGAGGGTTGCAGTCAACACGAAGCGGCCGTTTCTGCAGATCCTCAGGGGCTTGCTTCTGTTCACCCAGATCCTCGTTTCGATCGTCGCGTTCACCCAGGTGGGGCTTGCCCAGAGCCAGGCGATCTTCGCCGCCGGGCCGATCTTTGTCGCGCTCCTTTCCATGCCGATCCTCGGGGAAAAGGTGGGCTGGCGGCGGTGGACGGCGATCCTCTTCGGTCTTGTCGGTGTGGTGATCATGCTCGCACCGACGGGAGACCGCTTCAATGTCTATATCTGGCTGCCGCTGATGTGTGCGATCATGGGGGCGATCTACGGCATCGCCACGCGCCTGGTGAGCCGCGACGACCAACCGTCGACCAGCTTCTTCTATCTCGCCATCGTCGGCTTTCTCGGGTCCAACCTGCTCGGGCCGTTCTTCTGGACACCGTTTACGCCTGCCGGCTGGGGCCTGATGCTCGGTCTCTGCTGCACCGGCATCATCGGGCATCTTGCGCTGATCAAGGCCTATGAGAACCTCGACGCCGTCATCGTCCAGCCGATCTCCTACTGGCAGCTGGTGCTCGGGGCGATCATTGCGGTCACCGTGTTTGGCGAAGTCCTTCGCTGGAACACGGTGGTGGGTGCCGTCATCGTCGTCGGTGCGGGTCTCTTCACCGTCTGGCGGGAATGGGTCGTCTCGCGTCGGGCAAAGCGGGCCGAAGAAGAGGCGCGCGGCTAGACGCTCGCTTCTGTCGTCCGGTTGCGGATCTGCCCGATCAGGAAGGTCGCAATGAAGATGCCGCTCATGATCAGGACGATCGTCGGGGCGGGCGCGCTGTCGATGTAGAAGCTCAGATAGATGCCAGCCAGCGAGGAGAATACTGCGACCGTCACAGCTGTCACGAGCATGGTGCCGAAGCGCTTCGTCAGCAGGAAGGCGATGGCGCCGGGGGCGACCAGCATGGCGACCGACAGGATGATGCCGACGGCCTTCAGGGCGCCAACGACGACGAGAGAAAGAACCGCCAACTGGCCGTAATGCAGAAGCCGGACCGAGAGGCCTATGGCTTGGGCATGCTGCGGATCGAAGGCGTGGACGAGCAGGTCCTTGCGCAGCACGATCAGGAAGAGCGTAGCAAAGAGGGCGATGAGGCCTGTCTCGACAAGGTCGGATGGCAGGAGGCCCAGCATGTCGCCGAAGAGGATGTGGTCGAGATGCACCGAGCTCTGGACATTGACATAGAGAACGAGCCCAAGACCGAACATGCCCGAAAAGACGATGCCGAGCACCGTGTCTTCCTTGATGCGGCTGTTTTCCTTGATGAAGCCTGTCAGCAGCGCACAGATTAGGCCCGCGACAAAGGCTCCGATGGCCAGCGGAATGCCGGCGATATAGGCGATGACAACGCCCGGCAGCACTGCATGGGAGACGGCGTCGCCCATCAGCGACCAGCCCTTCAACACCAGCAGGCAGGAAAGAAGCGCCATCGGCACTGCGATCATCAGCGTGACGATGAAGGCCGACTGCATGAAGGGAAGCTGGA
>JAIXSF010000029.1 GCA_027484835.1 Rhizobiaceae bacterium
CACCAGCTTGTAGTAGCCGCGCTCACCGGCTGGAACCGTGGTCTCTATACCGGGCACCCCTTCCGGCCCCGATTCCCAATAGCCGCCGCTGATCACGAAGGTTGCCGTCAGCGGCAGCTGTTCGATCTCGTCTGCACGGGACGGGGACGAAATGAGCAGTGACAGGAGCAGTGCAGCCGAGGTGATCGCCTTCATCGGAACCTCAATCGGAAAACTGTTCGGCAATGATCCGGTCGGACCAGGACCGATCCGGATCGGACAGGATACGCGCGGTCGTTTCCTCCGACTGCGCAATTTCCACCCGCAACACCGATTTGACTTCGGTATGGTCGGCGACGGCATTCACCGGTCGCTTTTCCGGCTCGAGCACTTCGAGCACCACCGTCACCTTGTCGGGGAGCAGCGCGCCGCGCCAGCGGCGGGGCCGGAAGGCGCTGACCGGGGTCAGCGCCAGAAGCGGCGCCTCGAGCGGCAGGATCGGTCCATGGGCCGAGAGATTATAGGCCGTCGACCCGACGGGTGTCGCCACCATCAACCCGTCGCAGATCAGCTCCTCCAGCCGGATCTGCCCGTCGACCAGCACCCGGAGTTTTGCCGCCTGGTAGGACTGCCTCAGGACGGAGACTTCGTTGATCGCAAGGGCAAACGAGGTCGAGCCATCCGCATTGCTGGTCGTCATCTGCAGCGGATGAAATGCGTTTTCGACTGCTACCTCGATCCGCTCCGGCAATCTGTCGGTCGAATAGTCATTCATCAGGAAGCCGACCGATCCGCGATTCATCCCGTAGATCAGCTTGCCGCTGTTCATCGTGTCATGCAGCGTCTGCAGCATGAAGCCATCGCCGCCCAGCGCCACGATCACCTCTGCTTCGGCGGGTTCGGTGTGGCCGTAAAGCCGAATCAGTTCGTTGCGCGAAGCCTGGGCTTCGTCCGTATTGGAGGCGATGAAGGCGAGCGACCGGAACGTGCGAGACATGGCGAGCCCTGATGTGATGTGGCCCAGTGGTACATGACATCTACCTGTAACCACAAGCCGTTTCGCCTTGGAATCGGTTCGGCTCCTGATCCTGTGAGCCGTTCCCGGGGCATTGAGATTTTCACCATGTCCGTAAACCTTGCGCCGATTTTTTGCTTTACCGCAAACCGATTTCCGCCTAAACACCGCGCATTGCCCTTGTAGCTCAGTTGGTAGAGCACCTGATTTGTAATCAGGGGGTCGCGGGTTCGAACCCTGCCGGGGGCACCACTTCTCTTTAGAATTGATCGCTTTTGCCATTGTCCTTGCGGGCAGTTGTTTGGCATGGTCGGTGCATGGCTGAGAGAGATCTGATGCATAAGACGTTTTTTGCCGTTCTGGCGCTGGCCGCGACTGCGGCTGTGGTTCTTCCCGGGGAAACCCGAGCCGCCGATATCAAATATGCCTGTGACGACGGGACTGCATTGACCGTTGTTTTCAGCGAGGCGAAAGCCGAAGTCACCATACCCGACGGGTCCAAGATCTCCCTGCCGCAACAGCAGGCGGCGAGCGGCTTCTGGTATTCGGACGGCCGCTACGAATTGCGCGGCAAGGGCGAGGAACTGCAGTTCGCCATTGGCCGCATGGCGCCCGTCACCTGCCGCAATGCCGGTGAGGTGACCGGCCAGTTCGACAGGTCGACACGCGCCGAAGTCGAGCTTGCCGAAAAGGACACGGGCTTCGACATGAAGGGCAAGCTCACCTGTCTGCGTTATCCGAATTTTGCGCTCAAACAGCTCGATCTCGGCGAAAAGGGTGCAGCCGGTCTCTACATTGCCTCCTCGGAAGGACCCTGCCAGCTCAACCCGACCCTTGACCGAAAGATCGAGGACGAGACCGCCGGCTATCTGTGGGGTGCGGTCGGCCCTTACGCCTTCTTCCGCGGCGCCGATGGCTGGAACGGCGGCATGCCCTTCGTCGTCTACGATGCCCGCACGGGCGTGCGGCTGATGGATGACGTGGTGTCGGGCGAATTCACCGGTCTGACGCTGGTCGGCGAGGATCTGACCCTGCGCTATCGCCGGACCTTTGCGGCCGACTGCTCGCTGCTTGCGGCCCCCGATAGCTGCGCGGCCGCCATTCGCCAGCAACTCGGCCTTGCCGCCGATCGCCCCATGCCGGATTGCCGGGCCGCCTACCAGCCGGCCATCGACGCTGATCCGAAGGCAGCCAAGGACATCGAGGCATGGCCGAGCGTCATCGACTATCCGGTCGAGCGCAAGCTTTCGACATCGGGCACCACCTTTGCTGCCGTCGATGGCGAGCTGAGCTGCCGCCCGGCGATGTGACTGCGCAGGCGGCATCGACGACAAGCGGTTGGACAAACGTGAAAAACGAGCGCTTACTCGGGCCTTGCAACTACGACGGAGACAGCTCCCATGATCTTCGGCATGTCGCTTTTCACGTTTATTCACGTCCTTCTCAGCCTGATCGGCATTGCCGCAGGCTTTGTCGCACTCGGCGCTTGGCTCCGTGGCCATTTGCGATCCGGCTGGACCGCGCTGTTCCTGGCGACCACCATTGCTACGACGCTGACAGGCTTTCTCTTCCCGATCACCGCCTTCACGCCCGCCATCGGTGTGGGAATCATCTCGACGGCGGTGCTGGCGATTGCAGTCTTTGCTCTCTACCGGGGGCGTCTGGTTGGCCGATGGCAAGTGACTTTCCTGCTCAGTGCCCTGGCCGCGCAGTATCTCAATACATTCGTGCTCGTCGTCCAGGCCTTCCAGAAGATAGGCCCCCTCAACGTCCTCGCGCCTACCGGAACGGAACCGGCATTCGCGGTGTCGCAAGGACTTCTGCTACTGGCCTTCATCGCGGCGGGTTACCGACTGGCGCGCCGGTCGACGCCGCTTGCAATCTGACCGGAGTGCCACGTCTTAATCCTCGGCATCGAGTCGGGCTGCCTCCTGAATGTCGCGCAACAGGTCGGGCAGGGCGCTCTGCACCCGGTTCCAGCTTGGCATGAAGGGCGTCGCATTCGGATTGTCGAGATAGACCTGGCCCGCCTCGATCAGATTGGCAGCGAAGAGTTCGACCGCCTGCTCCTCGCGGTGTCGATCGGTGGTCAGCCCGTTCATCCGCGCATCGTGGTAATAGGTCTCCACCAGGTCGAGCGCGGTGCGGTAATAGGTGGCCTTCAGGGTCCGGAATGCATCCTGGCTGAAGATCACTCCGTCTGTCGCAAGCTTGCGGTAAAGCGCCTTCGTGATGTCAACCGACATGCGCGACAGGCCCTTGGCCGCATCCTCCGGAGACAGCGGCTGGTGCTTGTGGTCATAGGCGTCGGCGATATCCACCTGGCAGATCGCATGGTTGGAATAGTTGCGCCAGAGTTCCGACAGCACGCCGATCTCCAGACCCCAGTCTGACGGGATCCGGATGTCGGAGAGGATCTGCGTCTGCATCGCGAATTCTCCGGCAAGCGGATATCGGAAGGCCTTGAGGTAGTCGATGTAGGGGTGGTGGCCGACCACCTTTTCGAGGCTGAGCAGCAGCGGCGTCACCAAAAGACGGGTCACGCGGCCATTCAGTGACCGGTCGGCGATGCGCGGGTAGTAGCCCTTGGAAAAGACGTAAGGGAAACGTGGATTGGCAACGGGGTAGACGAGCCGTGCCAGCATGTCGCGCGAATAGGTGGTGATATCGCAGTCGTGCAGGGCGACGACCCCGGCCTGGCGGGCAGCCAGCACATAGCCCATGCAGAACCAGACATTGCGACCCTTGCCCGGCTGATCGGGTGAAAGATCCTCGGCTTTCAGCTTCTCGTCCACGGCGCGCAAGCGCGGTCCGTCGTGCCACAGGATGGTGTGTTTCTGCGGAAGGCGGGAGAAATACTGTTTGGCGTGTTTGAACTGGGCCTCATCCGCCTGGTCGAGGCCGATGACGATTTCGGCGATATAGGACGCCTGGGAGAGTTCGGAGACGATATGTTCGAGGGCCGGTGCTTCGAGCTCGGAATAGAGCGATGGCAGAATCAGCGTGATCGGCCGCGAGGCGGAAAAGACCGAGAGCTCCTTCTCCATCCGCTCCAGCGAGCGCTCCCTGAGATTGTGCAGGGTGGCAACCACGCCGTTCTGGTGAAAATCCGCCATATCTAGTCCTTTCGTGATGATGCCGGTTGCGGCCGGCTCAGAGAAATCCCGTGGCAACGAGTTGATGGATCATGATGTTCCAGCCTTCCGGGCCGGATTGTTCCGAGCGCAGGATAGCCCCCTGTCTTTCCCGTTCTGTGACAGGGAGCGGTCTATGTGCCGGATTGGCGATGATGATGCCGCAATCGGCAACTTCCAGCATGGCGAGATCGTTCGGCGCATCACCGAGCGCGACGGTTCGAACCGGCTCTCCGGATGCGCGTCTGAAATGATCGACAACTTCGCTCATCCGCTCGGCCTTGGAGGTCTTTGGCATCAGCGTGAAGAAGCGCCCACCCTGGACGGCCGTGAAGCCTTCTGACGCGAGTAGATCGACAAAAGCCTGCTTCTGCTCTTCGGTGCCGGAGAACAGTCCGGGCTCCGAAAATCGGCGCTGGCGTGCAAGTTCGGCGGAGGCCGCAGAAAGTCCGGTCTCCTTTGCGACGCGCCCGACATCCCAGTCTCCAAACCCCTCGAAGCAGGCGCTGAGTTCCTTAGGTATTTCCCTAAGAAACCCGCGCAAGCGTTTGTATGGACTCTCTGAATGGACATCCGTTGCATGCTGTTCTGAGGCTGGCCCGACGATGCCGGCGCCATTCTCGACGATCATCGGATAGGAGATGCCGATCGCTTCTGCGATCGGCCGCATCTCGGCTTCCGTCTTGCTGCTCGCCAGGATCACGGGAATGCCCCGTGCCGCCAGGAGATTAAGGGCCGGCCGCGCCGCCTCGAAGGAATAGCTGTCGTGATCGAGCAGCGTCCCGTCGAGATCGGTGAAGACGAGCTTCATCAGCCCTGGGCCGCCAGATGCTGCCGCGAGGCGTAAAGGGCAATCGCTGCGGCGTTGGAGACATTGAGCGACTTGATCGCGCCGGGCATGTCGAGGCGGGCGAGGGCGGACACGGTCTCCCGCGTCTTCTGCCTCAGACCCTTGCCTTCGGACCCCAGTACCAGGGCAATCCGGTTCCCGGTGAGCGTGCCTTCCATCGGCGCCGGCCCCTCCGAATCAAGGCCGACCGAGAAGAAGCCGAGCTTGTGCAGCTCATTGAGCGCATCGGCGAGATTGGTCACCTGGATATAGGGGATGAGTTCCAGCGCGCCGGAGGCCGACTTCGCCAGCACCCCCGATTCCGTCGGGCTGTGGCGTTGCGTGGTGATGACCGCGCCCGCATCGAAGGCGACCGCCGAGCGCATGATGGCGCCGACATTGTGCGGATCCGTCACCTGGTCTAGCACCAGGATCAGCGGGCTGTCCTTCAGTGCCTCGAGCCGGCGCGGCGGGAGGGGGCGCGTCTCGAGCATGACGCCCTGGTGGATCGCTTCCGGTCCAAGGATCTTGTCGAGATCCTGTGGTGTCACCGTCTCGAAGGGAATGCCGAGGTTTTCCACAGATGGGATCTCAAGCCGCACCAACGCATTTTGCGTCGCCGACAGCTTGATCAGCTTGCGCTCGGGATTGTCGAGGGCGGCGCGCACCGTGTGCAGGCCGTAGAGCAGGACCTGCTCCGGAGCGAGCTTCGGCGGCGTCCAGTCGGCATTGCTCTTGCGCGGCTTCTGCGGCCCTGGCGTCGGGATTTCGCCCCGCTCACGCTTGGCATCGCGCACCTGTCGGCGCAGCGTCGCATAATGGGTGTCACGGGCGGTTTTGTCGGTTTTCGGATCTTTGGCCATGCGCTCTTATAACGACGGCCAAGGGGCGGGCATAGACCTGTGTGGAAAATCCCGTGTGTGTCGGGCCTATGAAACTTTTCGGAATTTTTCGTCAAACTTCGTGTTGACATGAGCCGGTTGGGCCGTCATATACCCGCCGCAGATCAGGGGGCGACGCACTCTGATCTGGACTACAAAGCTTGGTCGCCAGATCCGGACGAAAGAATGGAGAGATGCCCGAGTGGTTAAAGGGGACGGACTGTAAATCCGTTGGCTCAGCCTACGTTGGTTCAAATCCAACTCTCTCCACCATTCGTCCTCGGATCTGAATATGCGGGTATAGCTCAATGGTAGAGCAGCAGCCTTCCAAGCTGAATACACGGGTTCGATTCCCGTTACCCGCTCCAGACATCTTCCAGCCCTAACATCAGAATTTCAAACGGTTTTCCATCTCTGCTTCGCCTTGCGTGAAGTGCTTTGCGCAGCTGTAGGATTCGGCTGTGGAAACCGTGCGTTTCGGCCTCCGGAAGGCTTGTCATTTAACGCTTGCGCATTGCGCATGAAAGCCTTAAACGGCGGGACCAAACCGGTTCGCCGGGGCAACCCCGTTTCGTTCACAGGAAGCATTCAAATGGCAAAGAGTAAGTTTGAGCGCAACAAGCCGCACGTCAACATCGGCACGATCGGCCACGTCGACCACGGCAAGACGTCTCTGACGGCAGCGATCACCAAGTACTTCGGTGAGTTC